>PUNP01000385.1 GCA_003551785.1 Candidatus Brocadiaceae bacterium
AGCCCCAAAAGTTTCTATAGGCAGGCCGGCTCAGTCAAGAAGCCATTTCGCAACGAGTTGATCCACAAAGAGATAGAGGGGCATCTCGGGGAAAGCAGGTATCAGATATGGGAAGCATTTCCCCTGTAATGGCTTCACCGATCCAGACCAAACTGCGTTACATTCGCCGGATCACCGACAAGCCTACGTCGAATTTTCGGCAGATTCCGCTCCATAATTTGACATGCTTCTCCTATTGGTTTAGTATAAGATAATAAGGGGTTGACCTCATTTCGTCGCGGCTTGCCGCGGGGAAATGTGCCACCGGTGAATGATGAAAGAGGAGAACTTAGGGCCGTGGGCGGAGAGATGAAAGAGAAATTGCAGAGATGTAGAAACTGGGTTGTCGGCCTGTAACATAACCCGAACAAGTCGGAAAAGTTTTAAGTTCTAAGCTATAAAGACTTGAAAAAAAATTATCAGAGCAAGAGAATGATTTTTTTGCCAAAAAAGCAAGAAAATTACAAATAAAATATTAACAGTTAATTTCAAGCAACCGGCAACAGGAAACAAACAACATGACCCGCATATTTATATCCAGACTTATCTTCTGCCTGCTGCTGACCGGCGTGGTGCTCGGAGCGGTGCTGGGTGGGTTCCATCTGATCGAACGGCGCACACCCTACGTGGATTTTTCGCGCAATTCGCCCCACCGGCCTATCCGGCGCGAGCGCAGCGATGGTTCACTGCGTTTCGCTGTTGCCGCTATGCTGAGTGCGGAGGAAAGTTTTATCACCTATCGTCGGCTCGTGAAAAAAATCTCCCGTCACGTCGGCAAGCGTGACGTGTTCGTACTGCGTCCCACCTATGCAGAGGTCCGGAGGGCGCTCGAGCGTGGTGATGTGGATGTTGCCCTGATCTGCACCGGAGTTTATATACACAGCGACCTAAGGCACCGCATCGACCTGATAGCACGACCGGTGTTTGAGGACGGACTTTACTACCGCAGCGCCTTCATCGTGCGATCCGACAGCGGGATCGATTCACTGCATCAGCTTAAAGACACCGTTTTGGCTTATACGGATCCTGAATCGCATACCGGCTACCTGGTGCCACGTTACCTCATACACGGAATTGGACACGATCCGGACGACTTTTACCGCCAGACGATTTTTACCGGAAGTCACGACCGATCGATTAAAGCGGTGGCGATGGGCACCGTGGATGCGGCAGCAATCGATCATCTGGTGCTTGAATCTATACAACAACGGAACCCCGGGCTTGCATCGCAGGTAAAAGTAATATACAAAAGCGATACGTTCGGTGCCCCGCCGGTTGCCGCACCGGCGGAGTTAAATCAAGGTTTGCGAGACGAACTGAAAAAGGCGCTGCTCCAGATGCATACCAGCGAGGAAGGACGCGAGATTCTCTCGGATATCGGAATTAAAAAATTCGTCCCGGCCCGACCCGAGCATTATAAAAGCGCCATCAGAATACGGAAAGCGATGGAATAAATTGATATGATACGCAAATTAAACACGAAAAAAATGACGCTGGCGCAGATTCTGTCATCTTTTGGCACACTCGCCGCAGTTCTGCTTTTTATTCCCACCGCTTTACTGCTGGGAATCAGCGCGACACGCACACAGGAAAGAACCATTGCCGAACGCGGCCGTACGATAGCGAATATGCTGGCATTGAGTGCGGTTGATTCCATGCTGAATGAAGACGACCTGGCGCTCCATTCTCACCTGCAGCAGGTTATGGAGCGGGACCATGATGTGAAATACGCGTTCATAACCGGCCGACACGGCGCAGTGGTCACTCATACGTTCGAAGGTGGCGTACCAGCGGACCTGCTCCGGATCGGCGGCGGGGTCGCCAATACCGGTACAGAGGTTGTTCGGTTTCGTACTGACGACGGAACAATGCTGCATGTGTCAGCTCCGATATTTGAAGGGATGCTGGGATATGTTCAAGCAGGCATGGACCGCTCCGGTGCATTTTCTTACGCCAGACGAATAGCGGCCCTGATGAGCATCGGGTTCGTACTTGCAATTGCCGTCATTCTCACCGGTGCCAAAACCGTAGCAGCCCTTATCAGCGAGCCTGTGATGAAATTGGAGCAGGCAGTCTCCGGATACCCCGAACGTGTCACCGAACCTCATGTAAACCCGCAAGGAGGAACCGCCGAAGTCGCCTCGCTCGCACAAAGCATATCCGGCATGATCCACCGGATTAACGAACTGGAAAAGGAACGCATAACCGCGCAGAAGCGCCTGATACGCGCAGACCGACTCGCGGCGGTAGGTGAGATGGCGGCGGGCATAGTCCATGAGGTGCGAAACCCGCTTGACGGCATGCAGGAATGCATCCGCTACCTGCAGAAGGACAATGAAAAAAGCAAACGTGCTGAAAAATTTTGCCCCATGATCAGGGACGGACTGGAGAGAATCGACAGAGTGATGTCAAATCTGTTGGAGACCGCACGTTCCCAACCCGAGATGGACGTGCGCGCGTGCAGCATCAGAGAAGCCCTTGACTCAATACGTCTAATGCTGCAGACACACCTCCAGGGCAAAAACGTAAGACTGATCTGGAGCGGCAGTGACCTGTGCCGATGCATTTGCGACCCGGATGCACTCATACAAGCAGCAGTGAACCTGGCTCTCAACGGTGCCGAGGAAGCTTCAAACGCCCCCGACCCCATTGTCGGTATTGAATCGGGATGTGACGAGGATAACGCTTATGTGCGTGTCAACGATTCCGGCCCGGGCGTATCTGAAGATGCCCATGACCGTCTGTTCGCCCCGTTTTTCACCACAAAGCCGCGTGGACGCGGGACGGGACTCGGGCTGAGTGTGTCACGCAGACTTATCAGGGACTGCGGCGGCGACATCGAACTTTCGCGCGAACCAGGCAAATTCGGCGGTGCGGAATTTACTATTAAACTCAGAAAAGCTTGAAAAAAATGAACGACCCTAAAAAATCACAGGCCGAGATACTGATAGTCGAAGACGAGCCGTCCAAACGGGCCGTGCTTGAGGAAGAACTCACGGAAAACAACTACCGTGTCGATTCCGCAGGATCGCCGCTCGATGCCGAACCGCTGTTAGCGCATAATTCTTACGATGTCATCGTCACCGACCTACGCATGCCGGGCCAGGATGGGCTTTCATTCCTGAAACAGATCAAAGAGCAGAATCCCGAGCAGGCAGTTATAGTTGTCACTGCTTACGGCACCGTCGATACGGCCGTAGAGGCGATGAAGCTCGGCGCGTTTGATTATCTGCAAAAACCGTTTAGCACCGAGCAGCTCCTGCTGAAACTCGGCCGGCTCCTGCGGTTCCGCAGCATCAACAACGAAAACGAAGCGTTCCGGAGAAGAATGGCGGGCCCTGCACGGGAAGCTAAATTAGTAGGGAGTTCTGAAGTAATCCGGTCGGTCATGTCGACTATTAATACCGTGGCAGACAACGATTCTACCATACTGATCCAGGGAGAGACAGGAACGGGCAAAGACCTGGCGGCGCGCGCAATCCATGAATCATCCCACCGAGCATCCGGCCCGTTCATAGCCGTTTCCTGCGCCGCCATGCCGCGGGAACTGTTTGAATCGGAACTTTTCGGACACGAAAAGGGTGCCTTTACAGGTGCGGCCGCCACCCGAAAAGGATGGCTGGAACTCGCTCACGGTGGCACACTATTTCTGGACGAGGTGGATGATATCCCACTCCATATGCAGGTGAAACTGCTCCGCACCCTGCAAGACCATACTCTCACACGCGTCGGCGGTACCAGACAGATAAGGGTCAACATGCGGGTCATCGGCGCTACCAAAACCGAGCTGCTCCGGCTGGTTGAAGAGGGTAGCTTCAGAGAGGACCTTTACTATCGTCTCAGCGTGGTGCCGCGGCCCCTGCCGCCGCTGAGGAAACATAAAGAGGATATACCCCGGTTGATCGAGCACTTTCTTGAAAAAATAGCCGTTAAACTTCACAGGGAAAAGATCAATCTGACAACCGAAGCTATACACAAACTCTGGAAATACGACTGGCCGGGCAACGTCAGGGAACTCGAACATACGCTCGAGCGCATGGCCGCCCTGAGCTTCAAAAACACGCTCGACGTCGAAGACGTTCCCCCTCTGGACGGAACGAGGGGAAAGGTAAAAGAAAATTCGGTGATTTCCATTGATCCCGGGAACCTGGACGGGCTCGATTTGAAATCAACGGTTGCAGAGACAGAGAAGCGTCTCATCAAATGGGCTATAGAGCGATGCAACGGCAACCTGAGCGAGGCGGCGCGCATGCTTAACGTTCCCCGCACCACGCTCCAGTATAAAGCGGACAAACCGTAAATATTCGGTGAACTAAATCGTCCCTGGGAACGCGGACATCTTGTCCGCCGAACGCTTTCCTGCCGCTTATTATCTATCACCCACACAACGGCTTGAATCGCACTTATAGCGGCTTAGGCCTTTGTTATCGCCTCTTTAGGCCTCGCTTGCACTGTTGCACTGTATGCTCTACAATAGCAGACTGTGCGTAAAATGTGGGCACTATATAGGGCACTATGTTTTTACAGTAAGTCCTTGATGGAACTCGTATTTTATAGAGTTTACTTGTTTTCGTTGATTACATCAGGAATGCCGGGTAAATTCCAAATAAATTACAAATCCAAAATTTTAACTTCAAAATAAACTTAAAACTGAATACGACATTAACTACCGAA
>PUNP01000398.1 GCA_003551785.1 Candidatus Brocadiaceae bacterium
GGCGCACCGACCTCGGCATTATATGCTGCAAGATCATCATCATACCTCTCTCTTATTTTATTCACCAACCGACGCTGTTTCACGCAGGAAACATGGTTCTCTATGTCGGTTCCGCCCAGCATTTGCCAATGATCGGGCATTTCTACCTGATTCATGAATTTTTTAAGGTCTTCCGTCCCCCGCTGATTTTTACTTTTTGTGATTTCGGCGTCACGGAATTCATAGTTCTGGGTCTGCCTGAATACATTCATCAGCGGCGGTGAATACTCGTATTTTGTTTCGAGGAATTTCTGCACCAATTCTTGATCATCCCCCAGAAATGCCGGCACAGGCCCCATATCAGCAGAATCCATTTCACTGCGCATAGCACCTGAAAGCATTAACATAAAGGGATAAGCCATTGCAAAACCGCCGATCAGGAGCAATATTATAACTCCGGCGAGAAACAGTCTCCCCCCCCGTCCTTTGCTTTCAACTTTTGTCAATATAGGCATATGATGAGCGACTCCTTGAATTCAAAAAATCATTCGTTTTCCTGCACCTGTCCGGCGGTCTTGAAGGTGGCTCGTGACATACGTTTGAGCTGATATCCGGAGAGCATGATCACTATGGCTCCCAGCACCAGGCCCATAGCAGCGCCGGTACTGAAACCGAGTTCCATCCAGGCCCTTCGGAAAATATCCACCCCGATCGTCTGTGTGGCATCGCTTGGCCCGCCGCCGGTAAGGACCATGATCATATTCACTCCCCCCTTAAAGGCACCGATGACAGCTCCAAGAAGCTGGATCAAGATCAGGAATTTAATGCGGGGTAAAGTGATATAACTGATGCGCTGTATAATACCCGCGCCGTCAATCGCTGCTGCCTCAATCAGGTCTTCGGGCACTGTTTTCAGAGCTGCAAGATAAATAATACAGCCAGGCCCCGCGGTAGACCATACCATAGGAATAACGACGCAAATCATCGCCAAACCGGGGTCTTCAATCCATCTTAAAGGTTCGATATCGAAACTTCCGATAAAGCCGGATAAATAGGAAACCACGGCACTCCATCCCGAAACCTCGGCTGGGTCGAGTTCCTGTGCCATAATAACAAGCTCATCGGGTCCAAGATAAGCATTGACAAGCGGCCACAGCGTAGCTATAAGAAGGCCTGTGCCGAAAGCGGCTATAGCGCCGCGCACCAGCCAGCTGAGTTCCTCCAGCTTGACTACACAGGAAAAGATATAGACAATCAGTGACAGCCAGAATACGATCATTATAAATCGCACGATAGTGGCTGTAACCGGCCCGAGCCCATTTACTGACATTATGATCTGGTTCAGTACTCCCGATTCGGTTGAATCGTAGAACTGGCGCCATATGAAAACCATAATGATACCGCTCACTATCGTCGGGAGATAAAATATGGTTCTGAAAAAGTATTTTAGCGGTGCGGTAGGAACTTCATCCAACAGGATAGCCACCATGATGGGGGGCCAAAAACCGAGCCCCACCACAAGAAGTGCGTAATAAAAAGTGCGTGCTACAGAGGCCCAGAACCGGGGGTCATAAAGAATAGTAGCAAAATTGCTTAACCCGACAAAACGGCTCTCTATCGCCAGCTCGAAATCAAATAAAGCCAGCGGAATGCCAAGCACTTCCGGTATATACCGAACGAAAACCATGAAACCCAGCGCCGGAACAAGCAGCAAATAGGCGTATTTAAACTTACGCAGCGGAGGGCGGTCACCAAGCATCTTGTCTTGATAAGTAAAAGCACGCCAAACCCGGCCAATAGTGAAGACAAAAATGATGATTACCAGAAAAAACATCATGCCCCCGACAATATTACGTCGCCTTTCCTCGTCCTCATCGATTTCACCCAGCAAGTGCTCATCCACTCTTTCAGCTGCTATGTCAAGCTCCCTTTCTATCATCGCCAGAGCCTCCTCTTCGGGAAAATCCAAAAGAGCAGGATTCTGAAGAGCCCAATTTATGGGTTCATCCACATAACGGTATATAAGCTGGGTATCCCGTCCGTAAGGTTCCGGCACCCCTTCCCGAAAGGCCGTTTCCGTGGTCTCAATCCACTCATCCGTTACCCTTGCTAAAACATCTGTATATCCCAGACGTTCCAGAACTTCCGGATTCAAAAACTCGCCGTAGCCGGCATCCACAAACCGTCGTGTTCTGAGATCCTCGGCCTCCTCTCCCGTCAATTCCCATATCCATTTCATTGTACCGAGCTGTTTCCGAGGAGGGGCATCGGCAAAAACACCCAACATTGAGCAATTAAGTTCACCGGCAGGGATTCCTTTGGGCGATTCGGGCGCGGGAGCCACGCCTTCAATAGCTGGATTAAGATCCATAGCCCGATCATATGACAGATACTCAAACTGCATACCTATCTCGCCCTGTTCCCACATCATGGCCATTTCCGGCCCACCACCGAAAGGTGCATAAGCCGCTCCGGTCAATTCTTCCCCCTCCTCCGTTTCCCAGGACTCCCGGACCAGTCTAAGTACATAATAAATCGCTTCAGCAGCTTCCGGGGTATTGAATGCCGCCCTCCAGCGACCTTCCTCATCCCTCTCCAGGTATTCAATACCCTGAGATACCATGAAACTGTATATCTGCCAGGATACATCATCTCCCCATGAAAACATTATTCCGTATTGGTCCGGGTCGTGTTCCCTTATCCGTCGTGAAAATTCCATCAGTTCTTCCCAGTCACGTGGAGCTCTCATTGGGAGACCGCTGCGAGCAAACACGTCCCTGCGCCAAACCAGGGCCCTTACGAGGTTATTGAACGGCAAAGCCCATATCCACTTTCCTTCCGGTATGCCTTCAAGGTGGGACCTATAAGACTCACGATAAACGACTGGCAAGGCAGGCTCGATTATTCTACCTTTCAGCTTCTCCCTTGCATGCCGTATTTCACCTTCGGTCGGATTTGCCAGCCAGTTATCATTCTCATCGTATTCTCTGGTTTCCGGGTTATCACTTTTCAAGCGCGCAAGCAATATTTCCAACGGTACAAGAAAACCGTGGTTAATGTAAGTACCGGATTGGCGGAAGTTAACATATATACCGTGAGGCGGCACACCGGTAGCAATCGACATAAGCGGCCCCTGGTCCATCCCCATACCTTCAAGCTCGGGAAATTCAAAGGACTGAAGGCTATACTGCGGATTTTCGGCTGTAAATCGGCGCGCTATCTCCCGCATCACCTGAGCTTCTACGCTTACATCTATAGGGCTGGGCATCCGCTGCAGTCTTAATTCTATTTCTCGATATTCCTCAGCATTTGCTGCAGAGACCGTAAATGGAAAATTTAACTCAGCCGAGGAGATGGTAAAACAGATTATAGACAGCGCACTCAGAAAAACAAGCTTTTTCATTTTATCATGATGCATAGAACAGGAAAATAATAAAAACCACACGAGTTAATAAACATCCAACCCTGACCATATTTACTATGCTGTAACCTCAGCAAAACCCATTAACTACCTTCCGGGCGCGATTGAGGTGGATATAAGATTAGGCATAGTAACATAATTATCCAACCTTTTTCCGCTATGTATAGCATATTAATGCACAATATTTACCTCTTTTAATGCATTTTAAGTTAAGAAAAGAATTATTGCAAATATAAGGAGGAATTTTTGCCCGAACACGTATGAAAGCAGATGTCAAGAAACACCTTCCCTGTCCCCATCGATTTCATTATTTTTTTTGAGATCGAAAGGTTTTCTCACGACTGAAAATCCAATTGGGCAAGCCAACACCATAACCTCATTGAAAAATCCCTTTTCACCTTGAATATTTCGGTTCGGGCCAGGGGCAGATACCTTACGCCCCCGGCAGTACAAACACCCCCATAGAAAACAAAGCAGTGAGCAGCCCCCGACCCCGGGAACAAGTGAGCGAAGGGCCGGCCCGTGAAATCCCTTCAACCAAAAAAAATCATACCGGAAAAAAAGATGTAGCCGATAGGAAACAACCCGCTGAAAAGCGGAAAAAATCAACGCTGTTAGGGTCAGCAACGCTGTTGAGGTCAACCTGGTCGTACCAGTGGGGCTGTTGGGGCAATACCGTTGGGGTTGGACCAAGTAAGCTGTTGTCATAGAACACCTTACCTCAATTACGAGGCCCATATATGCCTTAGAAGCGCGTTTTTACCCCTTAAAAGGGTAACCGTTAAGCTTAGTCGTCAACTTTGTCGTAATCTTTGTCGGAGAAAAGTATTTCGCGTATTCTGAGGGTATTGGTGGTCTTTGACAAAGAGCATAACCGCAGTACGATAAGTTACGCACCAGATGCGGGGGTACCTGGCGACCGACAAGACTTGCGACAAAGATTACGACAAAGATTACGACAATGTTTGGTATCAAGCTTAATGGTTACTTAAAAGGTAACCATTAAGTTTGGTCGGGAAAAGAGAGACTTCGCATCATTATTATCGTCCCCAGAGTTGTAGATTCCTCCATAAATTGTCAAATACAATGGAAATAAGCAGTCATTACTTCCACGGGGACAAGCCCCGTGGGGAGTTGTTTTTAGAGTCAAAAATGTTCTGGTAGTCAGTCATAAAATCCACTGGGGCAAGCCCAGTGGTGGTTCTTTCACCTCGTTCAGATTTGCCTTCCCGGACCTCGCAGGCATCGTTCATATGGTTTGCCTGAACCGCTTCCCCACGGGCCTTGTGCCCGTGGCTTGCATGA
>PUNP01000280.1 GCA_003551785.1 Candidatus Brocadiaceae bacterium
CGCCGCCGCAGGGAGATGTTGACATTGAGGAGGCAAAAAAAACGTATGATGGTACACTGCTCTTCCAGGGAAATATACAGTTCCTGGATATGGAGACACAATCGCCGGAAGATATCGAAAAACTGGTGCGTCGTGCTATTCAAGCGGGCGGGAAAGGGAATATCATGCTGAAAACCACCGCAGGCCCGCATGAGCGCCCTTCGGATATTCTTCTATCCAATCTTAATCGCTATATTGAATCGGGGTTGAAATACGGTAAGATATGAACATGAAGGCTCCTACGAGAATAGTCGACGCGCATAATCACCCTGACTGGCACGGTCACGATTTCACACGCTATATCCAAAATATGGATGAGCATGGAATCGAGAAGACCTGGCTTTTGAGCTGGGAATGCCCTGAGGATGAGTATGATCCCCAGTTTAACTATTGCATTCCTTCTTGCCTTACCGAGGAAGGCAACGGACCGATCCCGTTTTCGCGCTGCCTTGCCTATTACGAGCGGGCGCCGGAGCGTTTCGTGCTCGGCTACGCGCCCGACCCCCGCCGTCCCGGCAGCTTGGACCGGCTCAGGGCTGCCGTGGAAATTTACGGTGTGCGGGTATGCGGTGAAGTTAAGGTACGTATGATGTTTGACAATCGCGATGCCATCAGGATGTACCGTTTTTGCGGGGAGCATAAGATACCGGTCACGATCCATTTAGATTATGAATTTGACAGAGGTTCTCCGTATCCACGTCCCAATTATTGGTATGGCGGGGGCATTGATGCGTTTGAACGGGCCTTGAAAGAGTGTCCCGAGACCGTGTTCCTTGGTCATGCGCCCGGGTTCTGGGCACATATCTCCGACGACGGTCAACACGACATGGTGAGCTATCCCACGGGTGGTGTGACGCCGGGCGGGCAATTGCTGCGGCTGCTGCGCCATTACCCCAACCTGTACTGTGACCTCTCGGCCGGCTCGGGCCTGGGAGCCCTGCAGCGCGATCCGGATTTTGCGCTCGGGTTCATCGATGAATTTCAGGACAGACTGCTTTATGCCCGTGACTGCTTTGACGGCCGGCTGCATGAGTTTTTGTCCGGCCTGAATCTGCCGGGCGAAACCGCTGAAAAAATATTCTATAAAAATGCGGAGAATCTGATAGCATGAACGCCTGTTCGCAGGAGGAAGAAAAAACGAAAGATAAAGGATTAGAAAGAGAAGATATACAAAAAGGGCTGCGCGCTCTGGGCATAGCTCCCGGCGATACGCTCATGGTCCACAGCAGTCTGTCGTCGTTCGGGCACGTTAATGGCGGCGCCGGGACGGTCATTTCCGCGCTGCTTTCCGTTCTGGGCGAGAGCGGCACTCTTATTATGCCCACCTTCTCCCGTTACCTTCAGAATGGAGAAGATTTCTGGGACAGGGAAAACACGCCGTCGTTAATGGGCGTGATCACCGAAAACTTCCGGCGGTGGCCGGGTACACTGAGGAGCAGTCATGCCGCCCATCCGCTGGCCGCCAAAGGTGAGGAGGCGGAGTTGTTCTGCCGCCGGCCGCATAGGACAGGTTTCGGGCCGGACAGCCCGTTCGGGACGCTGCTGGAACGGGACGGGAAAATTTTGCTCATGGGCGTCTCCTACAACGTCTGCACGTTCTTCCACCTGCTCGAGGTTGAAGCCAATGTGCCGTACCGGTTCCTGGAGGAAAGGAAAGCAGAAATCGTTATCGACGGCGAGTCTCGTGACGGTTCCGCCTGGGAATATACCCGGAAGGAAGGGGCAAAAAACGACTTTGAGGTTCTGGGCAATCTCCTGGAACATCAAGGGCTTGTCAGTATGCAAACGGTCGGCCAAAGCATGCTTCGGCTGTTTAATGCCCGGGATGCTTACGAGGCAGGCATGGAAAAATTAAAAGAAAACCCCCGTTACCTTCTGGCATCGGACTCTGATTATGGTGGATGTTGAAAAGGGCGGGGGATTTTTGTTCATAGGGGCTTGGCCGAAAAGGTGCAACATAAGCTATATAGTCAGGCAAGGGTGGCTGTCATTCGTATAGCACGCATCTCTGCGTGCGCTTTGGACAGGCAAGATGCCTGTCATACATTCCGCCTGCACCTTTTCGTCCAAACCCCTAGGGGAATATGCGACAATAAACATAATTGCTGAGCATTTTCAATAGAGGAAATCAAATCATAAGTGATACAAAAAACATCGACTTTTTACGTGTAGGTGTGATTGGGACGGGGGCGATGGGGCAGGCTCAATGTAAGAAAATCGTTGAAAATGTGGATCAGATGCGCCTGACGGCGGTTGTTGATGCGCACGAGCAGACGGCCCGGGAAGTCGGCCGCCTTCACGGCGTTCCGGCCTTTACTACTGTCGCCGAGCTGGCGGCGGCCGGTGTGGCTGATATGGCGCTGATCGCCGTACCGCACCCGCTCCACCCGTCGTTAAGCGAGGAATGCCTGGACGCCGGGCTGCATGTGCTCTGCGAGAAACCGTTGGCCGAAACAGTCTCCGGCGCCGACCGGATGCTGGAGGCTGCGCGGCGCTGCGAACGGACTCTCGGGGTGATGTTCCAGCGCCGCTTTGACCCGGTTTTCGAGGCAGCCCTGGACTTTGTACGCAGAGGCGGAGTAGGGGAGGTTATGCGCACTTTGCTGGTGCTGCCGGATTTTCGTACACAGGCTTATTACGAGGCCAACCCATGGCGCGCTACCTGGTCGGGCGAGGGCGGCGGAGTGCTCATCAATCAGGCACCCCATATGATGGACCTGTTCATGCTGCTCGGCGGCCGGCCGGCATCATTGCGGGGTTGGACAACCACCACAGCCATGCATGATATCGAGGTGGAAGACCGTGCCGAGGCGGTGCTGCGGTACTCCAACGGCGCTACCGGCTATTTCTACGCATCTACCACCGAACCCAAGCACCACGAGATGCTGGAAATTGTCGGCACGTGCGGCAGCATCACCTATCGCAATGGAAACCTGGAATGCCTCAGTTACGACGATAGCCTGGGCCGTATATGCTCCGGCAGCGATGAGGTCTGGAAAAGACCGCAGGTGCGGCATGTGACACCGGATTTGGAGTCGGTTCCCGACAACCAGCTGCAGGCGTGTCTGATGGGGAATTTCGCCCGGCATATACTGGCCGGCGAGCCGCTGCGATGCGATGCCGTTTCCGCCCGGGATTCGTTGGAATTTGCTAATGCCGTGACTCTTTCCAGTCACCTGGGGCAGGAAACCAGTCTGCCCATACCGCGGGCCGAGTACGACGAACTGCTGACCCGTCTGCGTACGGAAAGCCCACAACGAAAAAAAACGCAGCCGACGGCGCGGACTACCGATCCGGGACTGGTATAACGATGACCTATATTGACGAATATAACTTTTTGAGGTTTATCTTAGTTGTTATCTTAGTTGGTTTAACCACGGTAAGTTTTTGCTTAGAAGGTGTTTATATTATAAAAGCTCCCCCAAAATGTCCTTAAAGCCGTTTTTCAGGGGGTGTTTTGGGGCTGTAAGAATTTTAAGATAAATACTCAAGTTTTTTCAGGAGACAAATGATAATGAAATTTTGTAAGTCCTCAGTAAACTACGTAGCATCACTACCGGCAAAGGGCACGGTGGTGATAAAGTAACGTAGTTCACTGAATATCTATATTTCATAAACCAATGCACCACTGAAAACGCGTGAAATGTTCGGGATAAAGCCTAACTTTTTTCGATTATTAATTTTATTCAGAGGAATAGTTAAACATGAAAGACAATATTTACAGTACTGCCGTAGCGAACTTTCAAAAGACGGCAAAAAGGCTTGGTTTGGAAAAAGAGATAGTTGAAAAACTCTCCATCCCAAAAGAGAAGATCGAACTCCGGATAACTCCCAAACTGAGGGAGGGCATAGTAAATACAGTAGCCTATATCGTGCGGTTCAGTGATACACTGGGGCCGTCCAAGGGCGGGGTGCGAATGGCACCGGATGTAACTTGCGAAGATATTACCGGTCTCGCTATGGAAATGACTTGGAAGACAGCCCTCATTCACGTCCCTTTCGGAGGAGGGAAAGCTGGCATAGGTATCGATCCAACCACCCTCTCATCCGAAGATAAAGAGGTTGTTATACGTTCATTTACCAGGAAGGCAAAAAGACACATCGGGCCGGAAATTTATATACCGGCCCCTGACATGGGTACCAACGAAACGGATATGGGCCATATTAGTGATTGCGTATCCTATTCCGAAGGTATTTCAATCAACAAAGGGTGCATTGTTACCGGTAAGCCCAAGATTCTGGGCGGCATAGCAGGCAGAAAACAGGCGACGGGACGTGGCGTCTGCCACTGTATCCGTGCTGCCGCCGAAAAACTAGGACTAAAAATAAAAAATATGTCCTTTGTTATCCAGGGTTTCGGAAATGTAGGATCTGCAGCCGCAAGTTTACTTGCTAAAGAGGGGGGCACCATTACAGCCGTTGCCGATATTTATGGCGCTATCTACAATAAAAATGGACTGGACATTCGACAACTTAATCAATACGCACTGGAACACCATACTGTTGTTGGATTTACTGAATCAGAAGAAATAGAGGCCGATGAGATTTTTCAACTTGAATGTGACTGCCTGCTGCCCGCTGCCTCAAGTGAGCAGATAAACGCCTCCAACGCCGCCGGCATCAATGCCCGAATCATCGCGGAGGGGGCCAATTCCCCCACTACA
>PUNP01000230.1 GCA_003551785.1 Candidatus Brocadiaceae bacterium
CGATACGATTGAGCAGGCGCGGCGGGAACTGGAAAAGGATTCCAAACTGCTTGTGGAGAACATCCCGGCCGATATGCTGTACGATAGGCAGATAGGTAAACTGACTATCGATAAGGGCGATGATATCAGGATGAAGCTGAGGCGGATATCTGCCGGAGAGTTCATGATGGGGAGCAGGCTCTCGGCGGAGCAGGTAGAGGAACGCTACGGGGGGAATGTGGATCGCTTCACCCGGGAGCACCCCCGCCACCGCGTCCGGATTACCCGACCGTTCTACATGGGCGCCACACAGGTGACCCAGCAGCAGTATGAAACGGTCATGGGGGAGAACCCTTCGGAGTTCAAAGACCCGCAGCGCCCCGTAGAGAACGTGACGTGGTATGACGCCTACGAGTTCTGCCGGAGGCTGAGCGCGCGCACGGGCCTGACCGTGCGGCTGCCGACCGAGGCGCAGTGGGAATACGCGTGCCGGGCCGGGAGCGATACCGTCTTCAGCTTCGGCAACAAAGTGGAGGACCTTCATCTTTACGGTAACTACGCGGATGCGAGCACCGACTTTTCATGGTCGGATGAGGAACACGACGACGGTTTTGCCGAGACGGCGCCCGTGGCGAGTTTTAAGCCTAACGCCTGGGGCCTGTACCACATGCACGGAAACGTGTGGGAGTGGTGCGGGGACTGGTATGAAGACTACGAAAGCACTGGTGATTCGAGAATCGATCCCATCGGTTCATTTCCGGGTTATTATGCCCGGCGCGTGCTGCGCGGCGGCTCCTGGCGAAGTTCTCCGGTTTTCCTGCGCTCGGCCTGTCGCGGCAAAGCTATTCCGACGTACACGACCCACCAGCACGGTTTCCGCGTGGTCGTGCTGCCGGAACCGGTAGTTGATGAATGAATTCGTTCCAGGGAGTGCAAAACCGTGGCTCGGCTTCGTACAGCCTTTGCCGTTTCACGAAATAACGTTCAGGCACCAAAATTTATGAGAAATTCAGTCGTAAGTCGCTGGTCCTTTGATTTCCGGAGACACATCAATTGATTAATAAACGAAAAAATACCGTAAAATGGCTGTTCGCTACGTTGAGGTTTACCCTTTTTCTTGTGTCCGGGGGCGTGTCGGTGGACGACAGCGGCTTTGTCATCCGCTGGGAAGGCGATATCGAGGAGTACCCCTACACGTCCGTGACGATCAACGAGGGCGGCGAGTTTGAGCGGTTCGGGCGTCGATAGGATTTTGTGAAAGAAGAAATGGAACAAGAACTCGAGCACGACATGCTGAGCGGTTATTTCCGGATTAATTTTGCCGGACCGCAGCAGCGTGGGGCCGAAGGACGACTTATTCTGCACAGCAACAGGGAAGAAGTCATCGCCGGTATCTACCGCCATTCTTATGAGTTCAGATCGCATGTTTTCAGGGCTTTTGAAATTCTTTTCGAGATGCCCCGCTTGGGCACCGCACTGGTGGAAGCGATCGATATACAATGGCCGGAGGACGATCGGCTCGAGTTCGGGTTCGCGCTCGATGATGAAATTCCCCGGTTTTTAGAACTGCTGCCGCGTTTCCATGATGGGCTGAAACGCGTAGCACAACAGGCCGCTCAATCCGAATGCATGGGCAATCTGCGGCAGTTGGGGATGATGCTCATGATGTATCGGAACGACCACGGCGATCGCATGCCGGAAGGCGAGACCACCGGCGAGGTGTTCAGAGTTCAGAGTTCAGCGTTGAACGGCGAAAAGGCGGACGGGGTAAGGTGCTTCCGGTCGCTTACCGCGCCGGGAGCGCTCTGGGGAGCCAATGGGAATAATGCTTTCTCTCGCACCTAATATAGTTTACCTGAAAACTTCTTTTAGATGAGGAAGACGAATGAATGACATTTTTTTTCTTTTTATGGGACGGCTCTGTGATCCCAGGAGATTCTGAGTCGGGGTTTCAATTGGCGTATTCAGATACATAGTTCAATTACCTCATATTGCTTTGTGAGAAATCAGGGTGGTAGTGGCTTATTTGTCAAAGCCGCAGCTCGGACGGGGGCCGAAGTTCGTCTTGCCGCGAAGGGGCATGAAGTTCCGGCTCGCTCCAGGGATGGAGGTTCTCTTTGATAAGCCTTGCCACTTCGGCCCAGGGCGTATCGCTGTGTTCTTCCATAACGCTCCGCGCATATTCCCGTACCGTGTCGTATTCCTCCCGTGTTTTTTCCGGTCCTGCGAAGTCTTCCGGCGCACTGCCGCGGCGGAGCCTGTAGATTTTCCGCTCCTTTTCACCTTCCGGGAATATCACCTCTTTGTCGTTTTGATCCAGAAAGTATTCCAGCCGCGTGGCGTACTGCCCGAGCATGAAGTGAAGGCGCTTAAGTTCGGCAACGGTGAGCTGGGCGTGGGCGCGCCAGCGTTCTTTCGATCCCGCGAATCTGCGGGACTCCATCTCTTCCATCAGTTCCTGATCGCCGAGCATTTCTTTGATTTGTTCTTTTCTTTCAGCCGCGCGGCGGCGCTTTCGGCGCGCTTTTTCCATGGACAGTTCCATCTCTAATATTTTTTCAAGATACCTGGGAGGTACTTTTTCGTCACATGAGATTATCAGTCGTCCGTCGGGATGTATTCGGTATGCCATTTTAAGTCTTTCGGCGAGTTTTTCTTTTCCGGAGATGGGCCGTTGGTTGAGTCTTATTTCAGGCTCTTCGTATTCTCCTTTAAATAAAATATGGAGCCGCCAGTCTTTAAAATCTTTATCCTTTTCCCCCATCTGCCCTATATTATATTTTTGGTAAACGGCACAGTGACTGGCAGGTGTTTCGCCGGTGTCACCTGTCTTTTGACACCCGAAAAACGGAAGAATGCCGGTGATTAGGCCCAATAGAATTGGAAGGGATGTTTTCCGCGTTTTTTTAAACTTTTGTTTGCTTTTTCGAGCTATCTCTTCGGGGCAAGAATCATTCGATACTTTCCCAACTTCCTTAAGAATATCATCTTTCATTGTTTTCTTCACCCATTAGTTCCATAGGATCGCATACTTCCGGAGATGAATTTCCCCCGCCTCATAGTATAAAAGATACTTTTGCTATTTACCAACGCCACCCTTAACTATCTGTGTTTAAAGCCCTCATTTCACCCACCGGAAACAGTAATCATTAAGTTTGGTCGGAAAAAGAGAGAGAGACTTCGCATCATTATTTTCGTTCCCCAAGTTGTACATTCATTACTTCCACGAGGACAAGCCCCGTGGGGAAATTGGGTGGACAAAACGTTTCTGGTAGCCAGTCATTAAATCCACAGGGGCAAGCCCAGTGGTGGTTCTATCACCTTGTTCAAATTTGCCACTTCGGACCCGCAAGCATTGTTCACATAGTTTGTCTGATTAATGTTAGTTACCCCACGGGCCTTGTGCCCGTGGCTTGCATGACTGCCTACCAGAAAAGCAAAACACCAAAACAAAAGACTCCACGGGGCTTGTCCCCGTGGATACCATGTCACAGCAAAGTTACGGATGTTGTTTGAGAACATGAACTTTTTTGTTTATACTGTAAGTTCTCACTAAACCACGCAGCATCACCACCGGCACAGGGCACGGTGGCGAGGAGGCGACGGGGTTCACTGGATATAAACGCAGAGTTAACTAATCCGGACTTTTTATGGAGGGCACAATAATGTGCTGTGGAAAGAAGATAAGCTTTTGGAAGATTCTTGCAGGTGCGGCGGCGCTCCTGCTGGTTGCGTATATACTTACTCTTGGATTCGGTGGCTCTGACGAAGGAGAATCACATGACGGGTTCACTGCGGAGCCAGGATATGAATGGCCCCCGGATACTGTTGTTGCCCAGGTCAATGGGTACCAAATAACTCAAGCGGATTTTAACCGGCGTCTCGATGCTGAAATAGAGGGTCATGCAGAAGGTCAGACCGTCAATGAATATGCGCTGCTCAAGATGATGCTGCGCAGCCGGCTGCTGTATGAAAAAGCCAAAAAGCACGGGATTCAGGACACAGCGACTTTCGCTGAGATATATGAGTGGATTAAGGGATCGGAGCGCGCCGAATGGATGCCCGAAGATGAACTGCGCCGCAATGCGATGTCAAAAGCCTATCTCATGGAGGTCGTCATTGGCAGCCTCGACATCAAAGAAGAGCAACTGGAAAAGATGTATATGCAGTATAAATCCTCCATGCCCGAAGGCACGGAATTTCAAGATGTGCGGGAGATACTTTTGAACGAGCTGCGCGGGCAGCACGTTGAACGTCATGTCGGCCATTTATTTGAGGATGCCGAGCTGTCCATCAACGAAAACTGGGCGCAGCAGAAACAGCGTGAGGCGCAGGAAACCCAATCCCAATGCTCTGTTTCCGGATGTCCAAACTGTTGAAGTTTGCATGTACGGCCGCATTTCTCACAAAGCGAAGATGCAAAATAGAATAACCACCTTTAATATAAGAAGTTAAGGGTATAATATGTATCGGATCGGTTTTCCTCCTGGCTAGGGGCTTGGCCGAAAAGGCAATAATGAGCAAATGCCGCTATTTCAAGAGCAACCGCGCCCCTGCCGGGGCGCATTTATCTTTGTATCATTTATTACCCCTGGTTAAAACCAGGGGCTACCTAACCTCGCCCCGCTGGGGCGAAGACAGAGGCCTTGCCCCGAAGGGGCAAAATACGGTAGCCTCGGGTTTCAACCCGAGGTGATGATTTGTTTTTGTGGTTCAG
>PUNP01000467.1 GCA_003551785.1 Candidatus Brocadiaceae bacterium
ATCATGCCGATGGAAAGCGCAAGGGCCGGGCGGCTCTTCTCCCCTCCGGCGGACGGGTCGCCCATAACGTCCTCGGGAATAACCCCGCGGCCGGTCTCCGCGGCGGCGATCAGCGCCTGGAGACATTCCGACAGGAATCGGCTGCGGGTGAGTTCTTTTGCCTCGGCAAACGCCCCGGCGGCCTCCGCGCCGCGGCCTCTGCAGAAATCGACCGTGCCGATACGCAGCCAGAGTTCGCGGGCGGCCTGTTTCCACGAGGCCGATGACCCGTCCTCGCTCAGCCCGGCCGGCATGGCCGCGCGCGCCTGAGAGGCATACTCCCCGGCTTTATCCAGGTCGAGCCGCTGCTCCAGATAAATATCGATAAGTGAAGTAAACGCCTGAGCGCGCCAGGGACCGGCCGGCATCGGCGCGATGAACTCCTCCCAGTGCTTTACCGCTGTATGGGGTGTTTCTGGGGCACGAAACTATCTTATAAACTCTTTTTCAACAACATAACGAGGACCGTCCTTGAAAGACCTCCCTTGAGAGACCCACAGCTCATCTATATTATATCCATATCAGCATTATCCAAATTACATACATCCAAAAAATGGCTGAAAACAAGCAAAATATCGATGAAATGGCGGTTAAAATCCTGTTTATTTCCCAGCTCAAATGAAAACACACAGGTGCAATGACTAACATAAGAGGACCAAGAGCCCCACCTGTTCCTATTTTTAAATCGCTATAATAACCGAGTAGAATAATAGCAGCATTTACAAAACCCGCCACAAAAATGAACACACACGCGATACTGCCAAAGACCATGCTTAAAGATAGATTTAATTTTGACGACAGATCGCGTATTGCAACCATCAAGAGTCTTCCAACGGTAAATCCGAGAAAAAAAAACGCAAAGAAGATTAAGAGGATTGACAACCCCTTAACAAAGGGCATTAGTCCCACTGGCCCTGTATGGCGAACTATACTCGCGACAAAGAGCAAAAAAAAGAAAGCGAGAAACGAAAAACCGCTAATCCTCTGATAAAGTCTCTCCGGCGACAGTTTTACCTTTTTTCTAAATCGGGTTCTCATTATACATATTAAACAAGTTCGATGTCGAAATCAAATTGGAACTTTAGAAATGTTTATGGGCATATTCGTTCACTTAAGTAGCAAAAATCCTTTCGTTAAAAGTGACGCGCATAAAGCTGCTTATGACCATATGCAAAATGCAGTCTCAATGCTCCCAAAACAGACTAAAGGAAGTATATACGAGAATGTCATTAATCCCTTTCCGGAGGCGCAAACTTTTCAATAGCATACTCAATTTTATCAATCATATATGACCGTAGCTGTTCAGGTTTAAGATTTTTAATATCATTGTAAAAATCTATTTCCGCTTCTATTTCACGCTTTGGTGTGATTTCCAACTCCTTTTTTTTTGCATATTTTAAAGCGTCAATATGCCACCGTATTTGCCTTTTAAAGGTTTGCGCTTTTTCTGACAGGTAATCCCCTTTGGCCATTTCCCATTCAGCAAGCCACTCTTGCCCAAATTTGGGGAGGGTTTTTATTTCGATCTTGGGGCGTCCTTCCACTTTCCTAACAGAGACCATTTGTGGGATATAACTACCTCGTCGTACAGGTAAAAGGTAAATGGCTTCAATACAGTCCCCCGTTTCCGTAGTACGAACAAGGTGTGGTTCTCTGGTGTGATCTAACATGCCTGTCCCCATTAGGGAACTTAAACGTAGTCTATCTTTGAAGTCTTTCCGCTCCTGTTCGTCTGCAAACTCGCGATATTTTGCAGCTTCCGAGTCATTACCAGTGGCAAATGCATGAAAATACTTAACAACCGCAGTATCCGCCGCCTCTATATTTATGTGATCATCTTGTAATTTTTGCTTAGGTGATTGGAAATAAAAAAAAAGTATGCCAACAAAAATTAACAGGATTACTGAGATTACAAATACATAACACCGATTATTTTGTCTTTCCATATGCTTTCTCTCTTAAGAGTTGAAACTATTTTAACGGTCGGTTCTAATATTTGTCAAATGTTTTTTTAATTTATCCATCCCTTCTTTGGTAACTTCTGAACCCCCGACTAAAAGTATACGTAGGTTCTCCATATCCTCCAGATACACCAGTCCAGAATTGGTAACTTTGGTTCTTTCAAGAAAAAGACCTTTTAAGTTTTCAAGTCTACTAAGATGTTTCAGTCCATCATCGGTGATGTCTGCATTCTGAAGAAAAAGCCCCTCCAAATTCTCCATTTTGCTAATGTTAGCCAAGCCATCGTCTGTAATGTCTGTCCACCCAAGAAAAAGCACTTTAAGGTTATTAAGCCTCTCAAGATGTTTCAAACCATCATCGCTAACCTCTGTGTACGCAAGGTCAAGATACTGCAGGTTCTTCAGCCTCTTTATAAACGCCAAACCATTGTCAGTGATTCTTGTATTTCTGAGGCCAAGAAACCGTAAATTTTCTACTCCTTCAAGATGAGCTAGGTCTGTATCCATAACATCAATCATATTAAGCCCAGGAATATCTTTTTTGCGGACTTCTGACACAATAACTTCCCAGTCTGAAATGCTTTGCGGCTCGACCCACCAATAAGTGCTCTCTGGAATAACTAAAGGAGAATTGGCGGGGGTCTCGCCTATTTTTTCTCCCACTACATAAAATATCCTATCCCAATCCCAAATAGCACTGTATACAGTAAGCGAAAGCTCGGAATTAAATGTGCTTAAATGAGGTTCCTTCTTTTTTTCGCAACTAATAAAGAGTGCAATACAAAAACATGCCGAGAGCACGATTCCGATTGTCCTTGATCTGTCTTTCATCTTTAACCTCCTAAAAAATGGCTATGCTATTTTTGTTATCCGATATGGGTTTTAGGAAAACTTTGTTCTAAGGGATGCTAATATCCCCCTGGTTACTTTTCAAATACTGATTATGAAAACCTTTTGGATTTGTCTGTATGGTCACCAAACCGCCTGCTTCTGAAGAACCTCGGTACTTAGGGCTCGGTGGACCGGGACCAAATGTTGGCTCATGTAACAAGCCGGGATTCGGCACAGCACCCCATTTGCCCAACCAGCTGTTAACCATCGGTTGTTTTTCCAAGTGAACCAGCATTTCACCGGTTATTAGGAGCGTAGCAGCTGTGTAAGTGACATCATATGGGATATCTAAAGCTCCCCTTACTTCATATTGGAATTGAGGATCATCCGGTACTTGGTTTATAGGTGGCCAATCCCACGTTGCTTCCCAAGTTTTGAATTCACCTTCACGAAAATAAAGGGCATGCCCCTTCTTAGCGACATATATAACTGGCCGATAGCCTTGCTTTTCAACATAATCTTGATCTTGCGATGACGGGGGGTTATCTCCCTCCTCCGACGCCCACTTTAACGTTTGACCGTAATAATGCTGGGAGCAAGTGACCGCAAAAGGCTCGAACCACCGACTCTTATCAGAAGGTTCTGCATTGTCCCAGAGGCTGACAGTAAACTGAAACATCTCCCAGTCACCCTCATGCCAAAATTTGTCGGGTATTCCGCCAGTAGGCATATAGCTTGTTGGAAAATACATCCAGTACTGAATGAATTTATACTCGCCATCACGAAATCCAATGTGATATATTTGCTGGGGGTGGTCTTCTGATGGCGGAGTAGGGTTATATCTGTAATATTGATTTATAAACCCAAGCCAATAATCATTATTATCGTGCGTTGACATCTCTGATAAACTGACTGGAGCGAAAGCCTTCCATGCCTTGTGATAACTTCCCCAATGGTATTGCCATTCATAAATATCTGATTTATGTCTTGCAAAAGATGAAGCTATGGGGGTGGATATCCCATCATCGAAAGAAGAAACCCGCAAAACGGGACGATGTTTGTAAACGAGGTCATGGACAGCGAGCCCTCTCTCTGGACACTGCCAACCCGGCTTATTCGGCTCGGCATCGTAGATAGGCGTTTCGCAAATGGGAGTGCTATTGTCTCCTGCAAATACTTGAAGTTGAACGCGAAAAAAGCCGATCCCAATTGGGGATTCAGGAGCTGTCCATTGAACATTTAATCCATCGCCAGTTTTAAAGTTGCCTGAGGCGTCGGTCTCTCCTGCGATAGGTTCTAACACTTCGGCAGTATTACCAAAGTAAATATTGAACTTCACATTGTTGACTTCAACCCCCTCTGGCATAATTTTGTAAAAGACATCCAAACCTACATGATCGTTGTTTTTTCTTATAAAATAGTTGTCACTATCGGCATTGGCGTCTTGGGAGTATGAAGGAAATTCATCAATAAACTCTACCCCAATCACAATAACATCCCTCTCATCGCTGTTTCCGGTTTCCGGGCAAGTAGCGGTTACAGTGTATTCTCCTGCTTCCTGTTCGCTCGGTACGAACTCAAAGTAACGCTCGCTCTCGCTTATCTCACCAGCCAGACCATCCAGTTCCCAATTTATCTCCTCGAAATGACTCTCATCGGTCAAGGAAATCGTCTTCGGTTCCTCATTGTCCCGGCACACATACAGTGGTTCTTCCGCGTCCTCAATCTCAATCAAAACCACAACGAAGTGAATATTTCTCTCAAAGTTGTTGGCGCCGGTTACCGTCAGCATATAATCGCCCGGATCAATATCCGAAAGCGTTTCCTCATGCGGCCCGCCCTCCGGCCAGACGTCGCTATAGC
>PUNP01000414.1 GCA_003551785.1 Candidatus Brocadiaceae bacterium
AGGTGCCGGTGGTGTTGGTGACGGCGCACGCCGAGCATGCGGTGGCGGCGTTTGATGCCGATGTTCGGGATTATGTGTTGAAGCCGGTGCGGAGGGAGCGGTTGGAGCGGGCGTTGGGGCGGTTGCGGGGAACGCGGACGAAGGAGGTTCCAAGGATTCGGGTGAAGATTGGGCGGCGGGAGCAGTTGGTGCCGCTGGATGAGATTGATTGTTTTGTGGCGGAGGATGGGTATGTGATGGCGCGGTCGGCGCGCGTGGAGGGGTTTGTGGATGCTTCGTTGCGGGAGTTGGAGGAGCGGTTGGGGGATGCGGTGGTGCGGGTGCATCGGGGATGTTTGGTTGTGGCTACCTCGGTCGCGGGTCTGGAGACCACGGCTGGCCGCCATGAAGTTAGTTTCAATGATGGATTACAACGCGTAAAACTAAGCCGCCGACAAGTGGCGGCGTTCCGCAGCATATTACGGTAATGCTGCAAGAACGGCAGTCCCCTCGGTTTTCGTTGGCGGCCGTCAGCAACCCACGCCGCGCAAGCCTGCCACCGCTAAGCCTCTCCGGCCCCAGGCACACCCAGGCTTATCCTTCTCAGTATCACATTGCGCAAGCCCGCGAGCAAGGTCACAGTTCGCGTATCCCCACGAATACCGTCGAATTCAACGATCGTTCTAACCCCGATACAAGCTGTCGCCGCGTCACTTTCCATATCACATTGACAGCCCCCTTCTCCTGAACCCGCTTCAGCTGGGCAAAGCAGTTCGAACCTTATCTGGGAAACACCACCCACCAAAGGTACCATGTTAGAAAACCCGGGAGCCGAGTCAGTCATCTCCGGTACGCTCTCCCATTCCGGATCAAACTCCAAAGCTCGCCCGCGGCAGACCAGTCTATTCCCCTCTACAGAATATTCGTTTTCTATTAGTCTTATGTCCTCAAATTCCTGATTACAATGCCCTCTACCGGCATAACGAATACGCAAGACGTCGCTCTCACCCCCACCCGAATTCAGTATCTGGACATAACTTCGTTGAATCTGACGGGCTAATCCACGACCCAATTCCCCCTCGTCGCTAAACCCCGCATTGCGAATATCTCGAACGAGGTAATCACTCGCAAACCTAACATTTTCCTGCATCCTCGACAAATCTTCGGCGTCGAATGCCGCCGCTCGACCGGCGAGGTATGTAGCAACCACTCCACCGATCAAAAAAACCCCGAGGACAAGAGCAACCATCAGTTCAATCAACGTAAACCCACCCTTTCGAAGCGAACTCCTCCGCGCAAAGACCTCTTTCCCTTTGGCCACACCAAAGAATCCGCTTGCCTTCATACTGCCCCCCTACATAAAATTTCTACGTCGTACTCAAAGACTTCGGTCACATCCTCTGCCTCGCCACCAAGCAATCGTTCCTCGGCCCATTGCACTGTGATTGCGACGGGAAGCGCCTCGCCACCCACATCATCCTCCTCGACAACCACCGAGAGTTTCGGAAGCTGTAGCAGCAATCCCCATCCCTGCGGCGGATCCCCAGTCCAATCATCGACTAAGGCCTCGCCCACCCCCACGGCGTCAGGACAACCGACCGACGTTTCCGCCAGACTCAACCAAAGCCGCTCCTCAAAATCTAACGCAATCGCCGAGGCCAGTGACGCCTGCTGTGCCGAGTGTACATTCTTCAGAGCGCTTAAATTCAAGGCTGCCATTCCGACCAGCCCAATTGACAAAACAAAAAGAGCAATCAAAACCTCAAGCAAACTAAATCCTTCGAGCCGAACCGATTTGAATTGCGCCTGGTTCGGAGTTTGCCGCCTTTTTCGTGGGCTACGCGCGGAAGCAGTCATGGGCACAACTCCTCCTCAAGCGTCTGCGCACAATCATTAGGGGAGCAGGAATTCACTTGACCAGTGGGCAGAATCTCAATTCTACGCCTCTGACGCTGAGACGAACAGTTATCGTGTTCCAAATAAACCGCCTGAACCCTGAACGGCGTTAGGTAGCCGCGATTGTTGAAGGTAGCGCTTAGCCCGGAGTCCAATTGCACGCGATCCCCTCGCGCGCACCTCAGCGCTCCGTCTGGGCAGCCCTGCGCCGTCTCCCCCACGCCGGCCAGAAACACCGCCCCGGCCCACCCACCGTCTGTTTCACTGATAATCACGGACGCCTCGCTACTACGCCGAATTGCCTCGCTTTTTCCGAACGCTAGAAGCGAGGCAATCTCGTTATTTTGGCTCGTTACGCGGTTACTCTTGATGGTCTCTTGTAGGGCTGGAACGGCGATCGTGGCCAAGATTGCTAGCAGGGCAATCACAACCATTAACTCTATCAGAGTAAATGCGGACACACACCTTTTTGCAGCTCGTCGCGACCGCATCATCGCCTCCAACACCGGTTAGGATCGTCATCCGGGCTCGGCAATCGGTTCCCCCGGTGATCTAGCTCAAAAACACAGGGATCTCCCGCTTGTGCCCCATCAGTGTTTGGGCTGGCAATAAGTGTGAACGAGTCCTCCTCTATGTCCCCCCCAATATCGTAAAACCTGTCACTTGATGCTCTTTCTCCCCGCGGGTCACCGCATCCCGCGTAGCTATTAGTACGCGTAAAGCAGCGCTCCAGTTGCTGCGCGGCGTTTAGTAGGGATGACGTGGCGTCGGCCCGCCGCGTCTGTTGTACATATTGGGTGTACGCGGGGAACGCTATTGCCGCAATAATCCCCAAGACCACCACAACTATCATTAACTCGATGAGGGTAAATCCTTTATTCTTGAGCACTACCCTACTCCTCCCCGACGATGTTCGCATCAAATATCTTCGCGCCAACCGATGTTCTCACGCCAGCTTTCGATACGAAATTCACCGAACCAATCCTCACCCGGAACTTCACCTTCTCCGTCGCCCCCGCAGCCTGGATCCCAGAGGTCCTGGCCAGCTTGGTTTAGAAGCCCGCGTACTTCTTCCAGCGCTTTGCAATTGAAATTAAACTTCGCATTTCCGCCACCGGTTACATTAAAATGCGTGGGGCCAAAATTACTTGCACCCTCAGGCGCGTTCAGAACTACAACCGTACCTGCGTGATCGCCCCCGCCACCCCCGCCGGAATCCACCCCCATGGTGCCGCCTGTTACAACAATGAGACCATCGAACTGCGGAGTTCCCTGCCAACTGAGATTGCCATCCACAAATAGGATTCCCGCGCCGCGTATATTGCCGCCCATGCTTGCGTCACCATCGATATAGGTGATCCGAGGGGTATCTTCCGTGCCGAATTGCAGATTGCCTCTTTCCGTTACATCGCCCGAATGGTAACAGGATGCTGTTTGATTTGACCCCTGCCCTCCAGCACAAGAATCACCGGCGGCGTAAGCCTGAGCCTTGACCACGTCGCGGAATGCACTCAAGTTATCAAGGTCGTCCCAAGGGCGTGGGGTTTGGTCAGAATCCAAAACCGCGAAACCACCGAGGTTGTCCTGCCGCTTCGCGTCCGTTTCATCCTCCCACGTGTCGAGCAGTTCTTGGCATGCCACCGTAATCGCCGGGCCAGCTTCACCGTCAGCGGTAAGGGTTCCGCCTCCAGTTACATTGACCGTGTCATTCCCGCCGTCGCACTGCGGGAAACAAAGCGCGCCGCAATCTCTCACGGGAATGTTCTGACCTTCAGTAAACTCTCGCGTTAGACGGACTGCGATTTCGCGTTGGGCTACGCGGACGTCGTCGCCCGCAAAAACCAAACCACGATTTTCGACGAACAATTTAGAGCGCCTTCCGTGGAGGCATTCGTCAGCGTCATCAGCTTTGCAGGGCGTACCAACGCAGCGCAATCGTTGTTGAAGCTCAGCGCTTCCGATCTGCACGGGGTCGGACCACCCAGTGGTTTCGGGGTCCCATCCCTCGTGGAAAGGTTTGTCACACTCCAAGTCGTGCTCTGCACTTTGGGCTTCCCAGAAGTCGAGTGACCTACCAACGCCCGCTGACGCTGCCTCAAATGCCAGCGCCTGTAGTTGGGCGTTCCCGGCCATGCGTTCCTGGATGTGGGTACTACCCATGGTAGCAATCCCAATCAACGTAATCGTCACGAGAAGCAACAGCCCCAAGACTAACACGACTCCGGACTGGTACGCGGAACTCTTTCTTTGGCGCATGTCGTGGCTCCCTGACCGCTTTCGCATGTAGATTAGCAGGCTTCGAGCTCTTTTGCGGATCACCGTGGCCCAAACGGTCACTTTGGATGGTTAAACGGTCGTGCCGAGGGGCGAATAACTCAGGATGCTCGACCTGTTCAGCACGGCGATCGGCACGCCGGAGCACCTGACCCGCGCACTGTGTGGCGCGCAACGTCGCCTTCCTACGCGGCATGGGTGCCGCTCGCGCGCTGTTTGAGCGCAAGGCGGCCTGACTGGCAGCATCGCCCCACCGTACCGGCCCAAGAGACCGGCGGGAACTGTTATCGGCGATACAGAATCGCGGTTATCAACCCGCAAACACTCTTCAACTCCGATTCTGGTTGATCCAGTCTCGCTGCGCACTCTGGGACACCCACTTCGCTTGAACGCTCGGCGGCACAACTCCGGGAGGGGAAAACGGAAACGCCGGGACACCCACATTGCTTGAACGCTCGGCGGCGCCGCGGTAGCCTTTGGGCAGACATCGCCGCCTACGCGGTCATGCGGCGCAACCACCCTGGGACACCCACTTTGTCG
>PUNP01000517.1 GCA_003551785.1 Candidatus Brocadiaceae bacterium
CTCTTTGCACGCAGTCCGGACCCGTATTTCATGTGGGAAAGGCATCGGCTCAGAATCCGCTATCAAGGGCGCTCGACCGCACTGGCCATGGGGTTGCGCACAGGGGAGAGTGTGCACTGGTGGGAAGCATGCCGACTCATCACCGTGGAGCAAACGCCTTCCTGCACGGTTGTGGAAATGGCCGGAGCCATACCGCTGCACCACAGCCGGAGAGCCAAAGAGGGTCAGACCTCATATTCCAATCCGCTCCTTCACAAACATCACTGGCTGTATGGACACATCAGGGCCCGCCTGCACGCCAACGGCGTATGTGAGGTCTTTGCACACCACATCAACAGTAAATATGTCGACGATGGCGCCGACCTGGCACCGGCCGTACCTGTCATCGGTATCCAAACGGGAGAGGGAGAAACACCGGATGCGGGAGGCCTGTGCGGCAACTGGAACGGTGATCGTGATGCATTCTCGCTTGGCGATGTGGATTTCGATGTGCGTGAGGTAGCACGCCTGGCCACGCCACAAAAACCCGGTCGCATGGATATTGAGGACGACATGTTGGTCTGGCAACCATATCTCGGCTGCGAACTTTATGGCGGCAGGTGTGCAGTTGAGCGCAAGGGCGACGATGGTTTTATACTGCATGCCCATGAGCAGGTAATTCTGCGTGGCATGGCACGAACACTCCGCTTTTCGTTTAGTCTCTCCGAACGCTCGCCGCATATCACGCGTTACCTTGCACCGGCATGGTGGTACGGATTGTGTGAAGAATTCCTTCCCGCCCCCATCCTGCCAGTGAAAAGCGCGCCGGAAAAACATCTCCAGAACACACGCCCATGGCTCCGTATCGGGTCGGTATCGCGCGGTTTCGAAGATGGCAGTATGGCGCGCGGCGGGCGCAAGAAATCGGAACAACACGATATCACCCCCGACGATGACCGACTCGAACCGGGATGGGAAGGGGAAATACCCTACGCCCAGTTTCTCAACGCATGGCGCTACAGCGACGCCGAAGAGTATGACCTGGCCATGCGTTCGGCGTATCACTTCTCTGATGTCATTGTTGATCACTCGGCCAACCTCGTCAGGATGCACGGCTACCCGCCGGTGGCTTTCGCAATCCCGATGAACCGGGTACAGGGGCCGCTGGCAGCATTTCTTGAGACCGGCGACGACTATCTCATTGAAACTGCAGAAAAGGTCGTCGAAGCGTCATGGCGCCAGCATAAAAATGCTTGGCCCCGCATGGCGGTGGGCCGCGACGCTTGCTTCGTAAGAAGTGCTGTTCTGCTCTACCGCTACTTCGCCAATGAACATTTTCTGAAAATCGCCAGAGGAGGCGCTATGAGCGTTGTGCAATCCCAGCGACCCAACGGAAGTTTCGGCGATCAGGGCGGCGGGACGGGAATACATCAGTTTAGCGGCTATGTCTCCAAACCCTGGATGGGCTTGCTGGCAACCAATGGGGTGCTGGACTATTTGGAGCTCTTCCCCAATGAAAAGGAGATGTCCCGCTGTGTACGTCGGTTCGCCGACTGGCTGATGGCCGAACGGAACGAATATGAAGGCGCACTGTCATGGAGCTATCAACATGATTATAACGGAAACCGAACCTACCAGCAGAGTGAAGGCGGTGAAGTTAAAAATCTGCCTACACCCGCTTCATGGCACCAGGAAACACTGGCCCGCGTGATGGGGTATTGCTCGCTCAAATATAACAACAGAGATTATCTGGACGCCTGGGCGGAGAGTCATGGGACCAAGACACGATACGGGGGGGACCATGGCACCTCCGCTGCGCTGCAATTTCTGCCCTGGATACAGGCGAAGCTCTTTGAGTGCACACTGGACCCCGACACCGAATTGCACGTGAAAGGCGTCCACTTCGGACGGCGAACCTTCCCTAATGCCAGAGTAATGACTCCTGACGGCGAAGTGTCCGTCAAATGGGAGAAAGACGGACATCTGAAGGTTTCCGCACCGGGAAAAACGACGATTTACCGACTGGAATCTTCGCCGGCATAATATATTGTCAAATGCCTGCACTGGAACGAGCGCTCGAAAAGAGACCAGTAGCTCGGTCTATAATAGCAATGTGTGGCAATGGTACCTGGGGCTTGATATGTTTGCCAACGAACACGACGTATCTATCCCGTTATTATAAAATATGCCTGACTGCTGGAGTCCATGAAGTATCAGTATGACGGAAGAGGTCCCGACGGTCGCGAGCCTGCATTTCTCACAAAGCAACGACACATATTTAGATAAACGGCTTTAATATAATAAGATCGCGAAACCATCCACTTGATTTCATCCAAGTCCAACAATTTTTTTTGGTGGGGTGTAAGTGGGCGGCAGGGTAATTTCCATCCCTGTATCATCACCTGTTATATTGAAATCGATAAAAGGTTCTGCATATTCCATGCCACATAACTTGCCATAAGCAGCAGCTCTTGCACGGGCTCGTACAGCAAATAGTTCGGGATTATGGTCAGGAAACTGACTTTTAAAAACACAAAGAGCCTGGCATTTAATATCTATTGTGTTCGAAATGTCTTCAAAGTGCGTCGGAGCGAATCCGTGATTCAAAGTCCCCTCTCCACCAAATTCCCAGCCGTAAAAGCCAATGTCCTTTCCGTGACCAACCAGCTTGCGCACAGCTGCAAGTACAAATTTGGAGGTCAAGTAGTGCTCCCAATGCCCGTCATCAGCACTGTGGGTCAAAACGATGTCAGCCCCATGGTCCGCTATAAAGCCGGCAATATCCCGGACAGCTTCCTCGACAGCATGGGCTGTTACGATGAACTCTTTCCCCGGAATTTCATTTTCAAGATAGGCAAGATCGGATGAGTCGTAACGAATACCATCGGGAAATATTCTGTCAACGGTCCCCGGCTTGTACCAGTAGAGGCTTTTATAATCAAGGAAATGCACCTGCGAAGCGCCAATAATACCGGCTCCCTGCCTTGATTCTTTTTTACGCAATGAGACAACTTCGTTGTTGCAACGATAGTCCCCTGTTTCTATCTCATCCTGCCAGGGGAAATAATGGGGGGTGGTGGTCACAACGGCATAGATCACGTCCGCACCCGCCCGGGCATAGCGGGCCAGAGTGCCGCCCGCACGCAATTCTATGTCATCATGGTGTGCGCCCAAAGCAATTATAGTTTTTGCCAAAATACCCTCCTGTATCCTCTATTAGAGTATTACTTGAATACGATAACTACTAAAAATAACTGGTGTAGGAACGGGAAGCAATATTTTCAGGCACCGCCGTCTCAGGACTTTCATTGGCGACCGGCCCCATCTTAGCATCATCCTCATCCACCTCGGTATCACCCACTTCCTGCTCGTAAACCTCCTCATGCTCGTCGATCATGCTTATATAACTGTTTCTTGTCTGCTGTGTGGACCGGATGTAGGGCAGTCCCGGAAGGAAACCGGCGTACCAAACTCCCCCCTCACCGTAATCTCCGGACACCAATGCGGCCTTTTGTATATCCTGCATATTTCATAAACCAACGGCAACATTTAATATAACGGATTGAAAATCAATGTGTTAAGTATCATTTTGGAGACTTTCAAAATTTGCAGTGTGTAAAATCGGGTCCTCAAACGACGGTTTACCCTCTCGGGCGCGTCTTCAGCGGCGCATCTGCTGCAAAAGTCAGCACTTGCAGTATACGAATACAGCGTCGTTTGACATTTGCCACATATGCACCACTGAATACGCGTGAAATATGCAGGATATGGTTCACATCTCGTAGCGTACTTCATCCTCGTCGATTTCGTCGTCAGGATCGGCGGTTTCGGCCGACTCGTAGACCATCACGGGCATCATAATACCGCCCGTGCCAATCTCGGCAAGGCCGTAGTTGGTCACGCGAACTGCCAGCACATTTTCGCCGCTTTGCAGGGCCCCGGCAATGTTCTCGTACTCGGCCGGTGTAGCAAACCCGCGCTCCTCACCGAGATGTTCACCATTAAGATATACGTCAACGTTCTCGTCGAAACCTCCGAACCAGAGCCTGAGGTCCGCATCCTCCCCGAACTCCGGCATATTGAAAGTCACCCTGTACCAGCCCTGTCCATGGTACCAGCCCAGGGCCTGATCGTCCCAGCTCTTCGTGTAAGTATGAATATTCTTCCAGCCGGAATCATCGAACCCGGGCCTCCACCATCCCTCTTGAGTGCCGACCTCGTCCTCATCACGGCTGAACATCCAGACGTCCGGCATCTGCACCAGCACCCGTCCGCCGCCGCGCAGCGCGTCGTATCCACCGGTCACCGTGCGACCCATGAAACGGGTGTAATAACCCCATACAAAACGCTGATGCGCCCAGTTCGGCGCATGCTGCACCTCTGCCATATCTGAAATCTGCGATTCCAGTTCGCCGTAAGCCCTGTAAGCTGTATGAAAATCAACTTCGTTGACGGCGTTTCTTATCTGCATAAAAAGCTCCGCACACCTGATCCCGGCTTCTGCCATCTTGACCGCGGCGCGTTCACGATCATCGGCCGCCAGTTCAAGCGCCTCGTCAATATCAGCCCGTGACGCAGCAAGAAGCTCATCCGTCCAGATATGATGCTGACCGTATGAGGAACCGGTGTGCGTATCGCCGCGTTCATAAGCCTCGTCGATACGCAACCAGTAGTTGCGCATCGGCCCGGCGGCCGCGCCGTAAAAACC
>PUNP01000550.1 GCA_003551785.1 Candidatus Brocadiaceae bacterium
GTCGCCTCTACAACTTATACCCGTATGAACAGACACTGCCGGTGTAAAAAAAAACGCCAAAATGCAATTTATAACGCCAATGAGAGCGATTTTTAATTTTATCCCATTGTAGATTATCCGCCAAGTTGAAGGATGTACAATAACTTTGCCTATTCAACATAAAAAATGAACAAAGGTCTCCCATTACAAACTAAGCATATAGATTTACTGCAGTATTGTAGTTTCTGTTAAATGTGGCTGTAAGATAATATCATATCTCGGAGGATATTGAATGAAATTAAACGTATTTAACAAAATAGCGTTGCTGAGTGGAATCTGTGCGTTGATTAGTTATTTTTGTCTGACAGCAGCCTCAGCGGATCAGGCCCCTGTATTTCAGCATGCTCTGGAATATCAAGAACCGGCCCCCTATAAAATCGTGATTCATCACGAGGGTAAGCTTGCAGTGGAAAATCAGCGGATCGTTGACGAATTGAAAGAGGTGGAGCTCGGTAAAAGGATCCAGTCAAATATTTCCTTTTCCCGGATTGATCATTCAAAGACCGAAACACGTCATACCGGATATGATGAAGATAACCTTCCACGTGTGGAGATACGTTACCCCTCATCCTCCGGTATAAACCGCGTGATCAAGACAGGGCCGCTTGATGAAGCATTTGTAAAGAAAGTGCTCCATTCGCCGGTGAGGCATGAAATCGCCGAGAAACTCATCGACAGGAAGGCTGCGGTTTGGGTATTGATTCCGGGCAACAGCAATCGCAAGAACGAGCCGGTTCGGGAACGGTTAGAAAAGGTACTGTCCGAACTCGAAGAGGAGCTCAAAGTCGCCCCTGCGGACGGTCAATACGGCGAAGCGGCGGGAGAGATATATGAAGACATTGACTTCGCTATTATTCAACTCGATCGAGATACTCCCGAAGAACGGATGCTGATCAATATGCTGCTGGGGATGGAACATGATCTGGCAGATTACGACGATAAGCCTATAGCGTTCCCAATTCATGGAAGAGGGGTCGTCGGTCATGCACTCATAGGAAACGGAATAAATGAATGGACACTTCGCAGCGTGGGCGAATTTTTAACCGCCCCGTGTTCATCCTGTCAAATAGGAGTTTCCGCGCGGGAAATGCACCTGTTAATATCGGCTGATTGGGATGGGCGTGTGGAGCGACTGTCAAATTATGATAACGCGGTACGTCGTTACGGTGCCTCTTATTGACCTTTTAGATATGTAAAGCAGGACGTGGTAATCGGATTATTTAATAATAGCAGCGATCATCTGCTCGACCTCGCTCCCGGCATCCTGCATAACTTCATTAACCAAACCGCCAAATGGTTTTACCATTAAAAGCGAAACACAAAATATATGGTTTGTTGTCATACAAAAAAAACGATCGATCAGAAGAAATAACGTGCACCCAGGGCGGCATTAAGCCTTAAGGTAGTATCCGGAACCACGTCCATAATAGGTGCGATTTCCAAAAATATCTCCAACGGCGCCTCCGGGGGAATATATGAAACTCCGCCCGGAATACGCACACCAGTTCGTGAACTGCCGCTTCTCAATCTCGCCCTCATACCTATTCCGAAATAAGGGCTAAAAAAACCATGGATATCCGGTGCTTCTTCCGGGGGGAGCAGTTCAAAAAGGTGCCACACATGGTCGGCATGAATATGGAATGATTCCCTGCCGGAAAAAGACCAAGCAGCGCCTCCGGCGATTGCGGTGTCCCGGCTAACCCATTGTTTAAAGCTTAATCCCGTTGGTTCGCCAATCATTATACCGATGCCCAAACCATCCCTGGCCCTGCTGGGTTCCTGGGAATGAACTATACTGACGGCCGTCATGCTGACTATAAGTAGCAAACATATCTTTTTCATCATGATTTTCTCCTTTTATTCTCATTATTATTAACATCATATTTCACACTAAAGTCCCGTTCTGCAAGGCGGGATGCCGGCTCTCGAAAGACGGACGGCCGCTGCGGTAAATGATACCGACCGGGATATTATCCCCCCACGTCATGGCGAGTTCAAGCGCCGCGAGGCGATCAGTGGGGTCATGGGAGTCATCCACGATACTGACTCGTTCCTTGTACCACCGGTAGGTGTTTTTACTGTTGAAAGAGACGCAGGGCTGGAGGATATCGAGCAAGGCGAATCCGCCCTCATGTTTGAGGAACTCGGTCATAACACCTCGCAGGTGATCCCGATCACCGGCAAATGCACGCGCCACTATTGAACACTCGTGAATGATCGCAGTAGCCAGGGGATTAAAGGGAGCATTGAGAACCCCGTCCGGTTGCAGTTTAGTAGCAAATCCGTGATCGGATGTCGGGGAGGCCTGCCCCTTGGTCAACCCGTATACCTGGTTGTTATGGACGAACGCTTTGACCCCGATGTTTCGCCTCATGGCATGGATCAGGTGATTGCCGCCTTCGCCATACATATCACCGTCACCGCTGGTGACCACAACGTTCAGGTTATGGTTGGCCAGTTTGATGCCGGTGGCCGCCGGCAGAGCGCGTCCATGCAGCCCGTTGAAAACATGGGCTTCGGTGTAATGAGGGAACTTACCCGCCTGTCCGATGCCCGAAACCAGCACCATGGCACTCCTGTTGATGCCGGCCTCTTCGACGGCCTCTTCGAAAGTTTTCAAAATGGAAAAATTTCCGCACCCCGGACACCATGCTGTCTGCTGTCTGCTCATAAAAAGCCTCCTATACTGAATTTCACGGATAAATAGCTCCTTAAATGCCGTACATCGTTAACAACATGAGGATGTACGGGAAAAAGTAAGTTTATCACAATCCGGCAGCAACGGAAATGACAAACTCACAATGACAAGTTCCAAATAATTGCACGTTAAAGATTCTCCGACAGCGAGCGGTATCGTTCAGCGATTTCTTCGCCGGTAAAAGGCATACCGTCGTATTTCACTATCTGTTCATAATGATCAATTATACCCCGTTCCCGAAGCAATCCCCCCAGTTGTGCTGTGGCATTTCCCTCGATAACGGTGATATGCGGCCGTTTACCGGACTCACCTTTTAAGGCCGCCATGCATTCCCCCGCGTCCATCGGCCAAATTTGCGGGAAATGCACCATAGCAATGCCGGACTCGCCCGAAGCATTGAGCCTGTCTACAGCTTCACGGCACGGACCGCAGGTAGACCCCCAAACGACCAGGACATTCCCGGCATCCTCCGGCCCATAACGCACCGGTTCGATCCATTCACTGAGCATACCGGCTTCCTTTCGCATTCTTTTGTTTTGCTGGCTTTTCCTCATATCCAGGTCTTCCGTGATATGACCTTCCTCATCATGCTCGTCGGAGTCGACTTTCAGCATTGCATCGATTCCCGGCAGCGCACGCGGTGAGACTCCGCTGTCGGTGATTGCATAGCGCTTATAGTCGTCAGTGGGCGTGGATTCCACGCAGCGGTCGATCGGGTCAATGTCGGTATCGAACGGTTCGACGTTGCGTGCCGCATCGGCAAAGAATTGATCGATCATCACGATGACCGGACTCTGGTATTTATGTGCTGTTTCGAGTGCCCGTCGCGTGAGTTGAAAGGCTTCCTCAGCGGTGCCGGGAGCGAATATCGCCCGGGGAAACTCTCCATGTCCGCCATGCAGGGCAAACCGCAGGTCCTGCTGGGCGGTGCGGGTGGGCAGGCCGGTGGCGGGGCCGGGACGCTGTGCCAGCACGATCAGAGCCGGGAGTTCCAGCATCCCGGCCAGTGACACACCTTCAGTCATCAGGGCGAAACCGCCTCCACTGGTGGCGGTAAGTGCGGGTGCTCCGGCATATGAGGCCCCCAGTACCATATTGATAGCCGCTATCTCATCCTCGGCCTGCTCGACCACTATCCCGTATTCTTCATCGTGTTGGGCCAGCCAGGTCAGCACTCCGGTAGCCGGTGTCATGGGATAGCCCGCGGCGAACTTCACACCGGCCGCTGCCGCCCCCAACGCTACCGCCTCAGTGCCGCTGCAGATATGACTCTCGGCATCGGCCGGGTCGGGGAAACGCAATTCGCTGGATATATCATTGACAAGCTCTGAACCGGCTTCGGCACAGGACAGGTTTTTTTCAACCGTCTCGTCTCCTTTGCTTTCGAAAGCTGACTTAATCCCCTCTTTCAGGGATGCTGTTTCATAGGGCAAAAGCCCGAAAACCGCGCCGGCGGCCACCATGTTGCCCATCATCTTCGTGCCCCCCGCTTCCTTTGCCGTTTCGCTGATAGGGATACAGTTCACTCCCTCGCCTTCTCCGGCGTCGGTATCGCAGATGATAAGCCCCTTTCCGGAAACGCTCCCGCCAAGTTCCTTAACCCCCTCTTCAGTAAGACAGACCAGCAGATCGGCCTTCCGACGCCCGGAGAACAGCCGCTGGTCGCCGAGCCGTATATCATACCAGTTGAGTCCGCCCCGTATACGTGACATATAGCTTTTTGAAGAAAAGACGTACAAACCCATTCCGGCTAAAACGCGGGCCAGTAATTCACCCGCCGTTTCGATGCCCTGACCGGCTTCTCCGGCAACGCGAATATTAATGTCCATAAGCCATATCTCCGTAGGTAAGACCGTTGTGAAAAAGTCTTATTTCTGTCAGTAAAAGTAAGTCATCAGCTTAATCCGTAACATCGCTTCCAACACAGGATACCGTGGAGATGAACTCA
>PUNP01000676.1 GCA_003551785.1 Candidatus Brocadiaceae bacterium
CACTAATCCGCACTAATCCGGTGCGGGAGGATTAAGCTCTCCCGCTGGTCGAGTTTAATTCTCCCGCAGGTGTCATCCCTTCGGGAATTCTTATCTGCGTAAATCTGCGTTTTCTGTGGTTAATCAAGTTTGCTGAAGTTCGTCCGCTGCTGTTTTTTCAACCACAGAAAACGCAGAATATGCGAAAAGGTAGCAGGGGAACAGTTTTAACAGAAGATCGCGAAGGACACGAAGGTTCTTTTTCTGCGTAATTCCGCGTATTCTGTGGTTTATATTCTTTGCGTTCTTCGCGACCTTCTGTTGAATGATTTTTGTGATGGAGCCGCCCGGCCCGGGCGGTAAGATTAACGGCGGAGCCCGCCGTCTCCAGGGGGCTTGTGTCTCCTTCGTGTTCTTCTGCAAACTGTGTTTTTGACAATATTGGAATACGGTCTAAATTAACTTAGTTTTGTTTGGAGTGCGTTCTAAAAATTATGACTTAAAACAGGAGTATATTCCAATGATTGACATGTTCAGAGATGTTCAGGAAATGCTTGTGGATGAACTTAGTATTGATACCAGAAGATTCCTATATGATGATATCGATCTTGCACCTCGACTGGTCGGAATTGTCGGCCCAAGAGGAGTTGGAAAGACAACTCTTATTCTGCAGCTTCTGAAAAACAACGCTCAATTACGGCGTGAAAGTTTCTATTTTTCCGCGGATCATATCTATTTCAGTGAAAACCGACTGTTCGATTTTGTTCGGGAACTGCATCTTGCGGAGGGGGTTTCCCGGATTTTTATTGACGAGATACACAAGTATCCGGGCTGGAACCAGGAGTTGAAAAATATATATGACTCTTTCCCGAAAGTTCATCTTGTCTTCTACGGGAGTTCAAGCCTTGATCTGGTCAAAGGCTCCTATGATCTCTCGCGGCGCGCCGTGCTTTTTCATCTGCCGGGATTATCTTTTCGTGAATACTTGAACTTCAAGCTGGGGACAACTTTCGGAAGGTTGTCATTTGATAGAATCATTGAACCCCCCATCGAGACCGGGGAGTATTCTGCCGTGCGAGGGTTGCTGGGGCATTTTCGATCCTACCTGGCAACTGGTTATTACCCTTTCTCGTTGTTGGACAGCACCCATTTTTATCAGCGGTTACAGAGAGTCATAGACAAGACTGTCTATGAAGACATCGCCAATTATTATCGCTTGAAAACGGCAAACCTTCATTATTTTAAAAAGCTGCTTTACTATTTGGCGACCATTCCTCCGGGTGAAATCAATACTCATAACTTGGCCCGAAATCTGGGCATAGATGATAAAACTGTGCAGAACTATGTTCAGATAATGGTTGAGACCGGCCTGGCCCGCGCTGTGTCCGCCCAGAAACATGGCGGCGGTATGCTTCGCAAGCCTGCCAAGCTCTACTTGGATAACCCGTCAATGCAGCATGCTCTGTGTCACGAGACGGGAGCTGAGCAGAGAATTGGTGCGCTGCGTGAACTTTTTTTCCTGACAAGCGTTATGAACGCGAACGAAAAACCGATATATCAAAGAGAGGAGGGTGGTGATTTCAAGCTGCGAAATACGGTATTTGAAATCGGCGGTAAAAGCAAGCGGCGCAGCCAGCTCAAAAAAGTAAAAGGACAATCTTTTATCGTGAAAGACGATGTTCTAACCGCCTCCGCTTCCACCATTCCTCTTTATCTATTTGGTTTTTTGTATTAACAGAAGGAAACGAAGGGAACGAAGATATTTATATAGCCACGAAAAACACAAAAATCCACAAAAAGGGCTGCAATTTTTAACCGCAGATTACACAGATGTACGCAGATGGGGATATAAGAGAATTTTTCTCGCCGCAGGCGATTGATATGCCCCTTTTTGTGAGTTTTTGTGCCCAGCCACTTACAAGCCAAATGGCTGGATAAATTTCTTGTGGCCAATAATTGTTTTTTTTAATAGCCACAAAAATCACGAAAATACACGAATAAAAAATCAACTAAATGTGCGGGATATTTTGATTCTGCTTGTAGCAGACTGAAAATTTCCCGAACGGTGTCAATCCCCTGAGGGAAAGACACCTTCTTTATCAGTGAAAATAAGTGGTTACTCTTTTTTTTCTGCGGATCAGTGTTTTCTCATTTGTTTTATTATTAACCACTAATCTGCACTTATCTTCACTAATTCTTAAATTGATTAGTTTGAATAAGTCGTTCACTTTTTTCCGCGAATCAGTGGTTCCGGTTGTACTGTGCGGCTTGCTGCATGATCTCCAGCATTTGCCGGGCGGAACACTTCCACGAGAAGCGCTTGATCCGCTATATGCCTTTGGTGATCAGCTCCTCTCGGGTGTTCCGAATGGTCTTTGTGATTTGAAGAATGGCATTCGAGAAAAAATCTGAGCTTATCAAGGTAATCTGGTTGTGCTATTATGCGTTATACATTTCCCTGCGGAAAAAGCACTGCGGAGACACGGCGGTTGGTGCGCCCTATTTTCGTAAGAAAATTGACACCCCCTTTGATATGTTTTCTTAAAAAATCTCACTTCTCCACACGTTGTGTGTTGTGTCTTTGTGTGTTGCATGTTGTGCGTAATATTTCTGTCTTAAATATTTCTGTCGTCCTTGGCTCGTGAAAGCCTCTATCCTCTTTTTCCGGGTCAGTTTGCTGTTCGTTGTTTTGCTTAGTACAATATTAGTGAAGATGAGTGTAGATTAGTGGTTTTGCATTCCTCAGCTGCGGGATGCTGTGGACTGCGGTGACTTGGCACCGCTGTTAATGCCGCTCATGTCCCGCGCAATGCGCGGAGACCTGTCGCGGGGGTATTGTTCGTGTTTATTCGGCGTGACAAGTCAAGCCGTTGAAAGCGACGACAAGTCGTTGCACCCCACAGCGTGCCTTCGGCACGCATTCAGAATTCGCCGCAGGCGCCACCTTCTCAGTTATTTGACAATCGCGGTTAAGCCGTCATAAAACTCGAAGCCCGATTTTTTGTCAGAATCAGTCCTGTAAGAATCAACGTTTTCCCGAACCGCCCAAACAATTTCTCCGTCCGACGTTTCCACTTCGTATCGGTTCATATGTTGCCTGTACTGCACAGTCTTTTCCGCGTTTTCAACAAAATCCTCGCTACCTATTGCAATCGCTTCCGTCCAGTAAGGTTCGCGACGCAAACCATCCCCCGCTAAACGTTCTCGCATCCTGTCAGCATAAAAGGTTGCAAACTCCTCCAGGCATGAGAATTCCATCAGAGAAAGCAGCCGTGCCTGGTTTACAATTCGATACAGTTTGCGTTTCCCGGTCAATTCATCGGTATCCGTTTTCAAGATATCGTGTAGCGCGTGGCATGAAAAGGTTTTAGCATTTCCGCATTTATTTTAAAGTCCCGATTTTCAGTAAAAATCCGGGTTCTAAACATCACAAACGGGGGTCTGACAATCGTAACACTGCACATCCCAGGAAATTACACCGGCTTAGCCGCAATGTCCGTACTTTTGCAACCAGTGATCTGGCGTCACCATATTTTCGGAAGTCCGATACTTCATAATCTGTGATCCAATCCGAATAACGGTTAATGAGACTATAAAACACGGTGGATATCATCCAGTTTCTGCTGCCAGTAGTTAAGCCCTTCGACAGCGAACTCCCACGCCATCAGGTCATCGTAAACCTCGAACTGTTCCTCCTCCTTTTCATACTTGGCCTTAACCTCCTGGAAAGATTTGCCGTATTTCTTTTCAAAATGTTTTACTTCACTTTTGAAGGCCGCGATTCGCGCTAAAATCTCTGTGGCAAGCGACTCTTTTATAACTTCCCGAGAATTCTGAAAAGAAAGTTCGTGCAGAAGTTTTTCCAATGAATCATTTACGGTTATTGTAGTCATCTTTGTGCTTTTCTCCTGGTTAAAGCAAGTTTAAACCGCGGTTGAAACGATCTGATCCGTATATTGAAAAATTAGATACATGTAAAATTAAGTGGTTCCAAGTTAAAATGCAAATGATTCATACCGCAAAAAAACAGCCTCATGTGCAGAGTTGTTGGTTGTGCGTTGATAGGGGCGTTATCCGGTTCCTCGTTCTTAATCTCCGCAACTTTCTTGCGCTTGAACCGGTTATGATAAACCATATCCTGCGTTTCTCTATCAGGCGGTGTACCTCATCCAGAAGCGCGGGCAGTTTTTGTATTTCGTCGATTATCACGGGATTACCGGCCGTACCGGTCAGGCGATACTCCAAGCGTTGTGGATCGGCTGCCAACTGGTTAAAAGTCCGGGCTTCCAGGAGATCAACATAGACAGCATCGGGGTATAGATATTTCAGCCAGGTTGTTTTTCCGGTACCTCTTGGTCCGAAGACAAAACAGGAAGTATTTTTTGGGAAAGTTATATTTCTGGTGTACATGTTGCCACTATACAATGTAAAATGGCGTTGTCAAAACCAAAATTAAACGGCAGAATGATTGAACGACAGAATTATTGCCACGAAAAACACAAACGAAGAATATGTGTGAACACTTTCTTGTGTGGCAATTATTCGTAATATTAGCGTGATTAGCGGTTTTTACGTGTGGCTCCGACCTCCGCTTGCCCCGTGAAACCCGGCGCCCCTCTGGGGTGTTTCACCGGGGACCTCCGACCCTTGGCCCGTAAAAGCTTCTTCTCCCGGGCTCCGACGTCCGACCTCCGATATCC
>PUNP01000056.1 GCA_003551785.1 Candidatus Brocadiaceae bacterium
GCCGGCTACGCTGAATATCTTTACGCTTCAGGCAGCGGCTGATCTCCGTTGCCGTGTTCATAAAGAAGGCTATTTCAGTATGTATTTCCTGGGCGAGGTTGGTTTCTACGTTGAAGCCGTGGGGAGGGTGCCCGAATTGTTTTTGCTCCTGAACGAGCAGTGTCCACTGCTCCAGCGCTTTCAGCGACTCAAGGCTGCCGCGGAGGCTTCTTAGACCTCCGGCTATATCGGGATTTGCCATATGGGGAAGGGAAGAGCCGCAGCTTTATAAACCTATCGCAGCCCCGGGCTCGCCATTCGCATCTGCTGCTTTTACCTTCTGTAGCTTTTTCCGTTTTCGAGGTCATCAGGGTGCCACTCATTTCGGTATCCTGCCAAATCCGGCAGGTGTTCCCTGAGTTCATCCAGGATTTCCTCGACGTTTCCGTCGATAGAACGGGCGCTGTCCCGAAGTTCTTTCAGCACATCCAGCCTGTAGCCTTGTTCTTCGAATTTCTTTTCGTTTGTCATTTGAGAATTACGACGCAGGCAGGGTTTATATATTTTTCGGTTGTGGAAAAAATGAAATAGTGAGTTGGAAGGTAGAAACTGAAATATCAAATTCGTTTAGGGGCGGATCAAGAGGAGATGGTGCCAGCAACGGGGAAATTTATTTGTTGGCTTCGTTTTCGAGCAGTTCTATAAACGGCTGAAAAAGGAAGAAGGCGGCCTTATCGTCAGCTTTTATGCCCCTTTTTTGAATTGGCTCTCGGTCGACTGCCGGACCAGGTTACTTCCCCATAAGTGTGCTCCCTCTGTTGCAATTCATCTTCTTTCCCATCTTCAACCAATATCGGGAACTCATTCTTCCCTGTCTGTTGCCGATCGTCCTTCGGAACCCATTGCCCCGCATCCGGAAATAGATAACATAAAACAGCAAAGAACTGCTGTAACCAAGAGGAAACAGCCATTTTTTTTGAAAGAGCTTCTTCTCGCATTCATCTCATTTCCTCCGTTTATCAATTCTAAACATTTTAGCTTCGACGTTTATCCCCGCTGTTGACTATATATCCTCTATGTACCTGCAATTGTGTTTTTCACTTCTCCTTCTCTTCCGTTGAAAGCACCTCCACAAGCCTTGACATCATCTCCTTGGCCACCCCTCTTGGAGTTTATGACTTCGTCTCCTTTGACATCGAAAACGACAGAATTCGGTGTACCTACGCTTATGTCCTGCCTCAATGGGTTGTTACTATATAGACAGTAAATCTCAGTCCACTTTTTCTTCGCACTCGCTTGATTTCTTTTCATCATCAAAAAGTTTCAGCCAGCTTTGAGCACATGATTGCCAGTCAGAAGAATCTCCGGCGCACTTTTCGGCCTCTTCCAGGCATCGCCTTGCCTGTTCTTTTTCATTTAAGAGTTTCTCCCAGCGACTGGCGCATTTTATCCAATCCATGGATCCCTTGGCATGCTTGACCGATTCCATTAGGCAGCGACAAGCCGCATCCTTGTCATTAAGAAGCTCCACCCACCACGAAGCGCAATTGGCCAGGTCATCAGCTTTTTGCGCACAATTTTCCACATCCACAAGGCACTTTTTGACCTCATGTTCACCGGCAAAGAATTCCTTCCAAAAGGAGATTGTTTGTTGAAGTTCGCCGCTTTCATAATTGTCGGGATCGCATCTTAAAAGCGAACACTGCACTTCCCGGTGATCATCGAACAGTTCGTACCACTCCTGAACACAATCCAACCACTTATAACTGTTCGTTGCTTTTTTTGTTGCGATGAGCAGACAGCGACGTCCTTCATTCTTGTTGTCAAAAATTTCAACCCACAATGAGGCGCAGCTTCGCCAATGAGAAGAACTATTCGCCGCCTTGATTGCTTGTTGAAGGCAGCGAAGAGATTCATCATAATCATCGGACAGTTTAGCCCACATAGATGCACATGACGCCCATTCATGGGATTTTTCGGCCACCATCGTGCTTTTTTCCAAACAACGCTTTGCCTCATCTTTATCCCGAAAGGTTTTTTCCCAAGATGATGTGCAGAATATGAAATCCTCGGTTGTCTTCCCCTTCTGCACGGCTTGCTGCATTGCCTGGCGTCCGGCCGCCTCATCATTTAACAGACTCAGGAGTGAGTCGGCGATACCCAACCACTCATGTGTGTTTTCTGCGCGATTTTTTGCTATTTTCAAACAACGTCGCACCGCGGTTTCAGAGTTAGTCAAATCTTTCCACGCTTTGGCAAGTTCTGTCCAACCGGAAGAATTCTTTATTCCTTTTCCCGCTGAATTTAAGACGCGTTTGGCCTGGCAATCGTCATCGAAAAGTGAAATCCAGGTCTCTGCGCACCAGCCCCATTCCAAATCATGTTTTACGTTTTTCTGATATTGCTCAAGGCAAAAGCGTGCATTGTGATCGTTGCCGAATAATTCTTTCCATAAATACGCGAGAGGACGCCAGCTATAGGAACGGCTGATGTTGTTCTCTGCTTTCTCCAGCCATTTCTTTGCTTCTCTATCGTCATTGAGAAGTTTTTTCCAGGCGACAGCGCAGTCATTAAAAGCATATGAAGACTCATTTGTTCTGGAATACGCTTCGGCGGACTGTATGCAGCGTTTTGTTTCCTCTTCGTCGTTATACAATTTTGACCACAATTCCGCACAGGATATCCAGTCGGAGGAAGTTTTTGCTGCCATCTCTGCACCGCGCAGGCACAGCCAGGTCTTATGGTCATCACTACAGAGTGTTTTCCAGGAGAAGGCCGTCCTGGTCCATTGCCAGGATTTGTGGCCGACTGCCTCAGCTATCAGCAGGCACTGCCGTGCGAGTTTGGGCTCATCCAAAAAATGAACCGCTATGGCGGCGATAGAACACCAATTATGGGCTTCAAAGTCGTCACCATCAGAGTTGTCGATATCAAAAAGATTTTCTATTTTTTCACGGGCAGCATATTTTGCCTGATCGATAAGATATCGGCGAAGAATGCGATCAGACGCATCTTCATTCAGTTTTTTATATTTTAAAAGCCACGTTTTCAGGAGGTCTCTGTGGTCGGCAAAAATCAGTCCGGCAATAGAGCAACTTAGAACGATTTCGCCTTTTTCCCACTCAAGCTCACTGACAATCCCGGCCGCAAACAGCGCCGGAATTTCTTCGATGGGGTATGTTCGCATGGTTGCCTTCCATTTTCCCTTGCCAATTACAATTTTTACCCTGTTCTGCATTCGGGCACAAATCTCCTGCACGTAGCCTGGATGCCAGTAATGTAATGGGCGCTTTGATTTACGAAATTCCGAAACGGTTGTTTTTTGTTTTTCGTTCATTTTTCGCCATATGGCAATGTAATATTTTGGCAATACGCTACCAGTTCTTCGATAGCAGGCCGGTGCAGGGTTGTGGGCAAATATCCGGTTGCCGAAACTGTCAGGTTCCTAGCCCCGCATTGAACGGCAATGATGTAAATTTCTCTCATTAGTCCGACTTCTATTTTGTACTCAGGTGGAAAATGCCTTCCGCATGCTTCGCCTGAATGTATAATCACATTTACATATCATTGTCTTTTTCCTTCTCGTCACGGCATTCCCCCAGTCCTTTAAACAATTGAGCTATATCCCTGAGCTGCTCATTTTAATCGGGCGGACCTTCACAGCAAGGGTGGTTTTCTTTAAGATACCGCAAAATTTCAAAAGCCTCCTCCCGCTTTCCCGCTACGAATTTCACATGGGCCCGCATTCTGGCGGCTCGCGGGGAAAGGGATTTATAATATTCTTTGTCTTTCATATTCTTTTCTTCCATGATGGGTTTCAGTTTTTTATGATCCCGTCCGCTTTTCTAACGACAACGTGCACAGCTTCAAAAGAGTGAAAATTGTATCATATCCACCAATTCCTTTATAATAGGCAAGTCATTAGAGGTAGCTCATTTCTTTTTTAATAATATATAAAACGGAAACCTTTTGCAACCAGAAGGTTGCTCTCGCCCATTCTGGTGTAATGTGCATCGCATGCGGGAGTGTGCAACAGGCTCAGTGCCTGTATATAACCAAACGGAGGGAGAAAGCGAGCAAAATGAAAAAACATGCCTTAGTTATTGGTGTGAGCGAATATGAAGATGCGGATATAACGGATTTAGCCTTTGCTGCCGCCGATGCGCGGGAGGTTGGTAGGGTGTTTGAGGATACCTGCGACTTCGATGAGGTCCGGTTGTTGGCTACTGGAAGTCAACAAAGACCCACTCACGTGAGAATTGTGGATGCTCTCCGCAACATGGCGCCATCGGTGGGACAAGACGATTTGTTTGTGTTGTTTTTCGCCGGGCATGGTATTCATACCGACGGTGCCACATATCTGCTGACCTGCAATTCCTACATTCACATGCCTGAGTTGGCCTCACTCCGGATAGATGTGCTGCAACGTTGTTTGAGCCATTTGGAATGCCGGCAGCGTGTGCTGATCCTCGATGCCTGCCGCAACGACCCGCATAAGGGAAGGGGAGACGGTGACAACCTTTTGAGCGAGGAATTTAGCCGCGACATAGAGTGTGTCGCGCGGTCGAAGGCCGGTGGAGTCGTTCCGGCTACCTGTTTGCTGTTTTCCTGCTCGGAAGGAGAAAGGGCTTGGGAGTGGCCTGACCGGCAGCATGGCGCTTTCAGTTACTATCTGCTGGAGGGCCTAAAGGAC
>PUNP01000254.1 GCA_003551785.1 Candidatus Brocadiaceae bacterium
GCTTATGGACGTGCTTCACTTAGTCTATATCCCTTCGGGATGTTCCCGGTCTACTATTTTGCTTGTCGCCGGAAAAATGGTACCACTTTATTTTCCCAGAGATCAAGATGTCTGAAATTACGTAAAAGGAAAGTCGTCAGTAGTAGGACGTTAGTGGTGTCACCCACGATCCACCACCCACGATCCACCACTACTGAGCCCCTTGCCCTATTCGCGTAGATTCGCAAGATTAGCGGTTGATAAAAGTCTGTTTCCTTTTTGTGGCTTTTCGTGTTTCTTGTGGCTATAAATTGTTTTCTTGTCCGATGATGCTTTACTTTTACCTCAGGAGGGAAGCTTAAAACCTATTTGGGCATATGAAAACGAGCTCCAAGGGCCTTTTTTTCGGCAAATAATTAATATAACCCGCTCATAACCAACATTATAACTGGCAACGGCACCTATATACTATAGCCTTTTCAGCTAATAATCAATATAAGACTCTTATAACCAACATGATAACAGAAAACGGCACCTATACTGCCTCCCACTCCGACGGTGCCGCTTGCATTTCCGAGTCCCCCTTTTATATTTAATCATAGTCCATTGAATAAATTTATTCAATGTATAATGATTACTTTTGAACGAGGAATGACAATGGATGCTATATTCACACCCCACAACCTGCACCGACTTCATCCGGGAAGATTCCGCGAGCTGGACCCTCAGTTGAAAAGCCTGCAGGACCTGCCTCTTGTCTATCGCTTCCCTTTACTCGACTCAATACCGCGGAACAACCCCGGGATCTATTCGATAACCGGAGGCCGGCAGGTGGGAAAAACAACTCTTCTTAAAGAGTTTATGGCCGAATTGCTCGAAAATAATATTCCTGCCTCTAATATCGTCTACCTGCCGGGTGAATTGATAGACGACCACCATGTTTTAGTCAGAGTGGTAAGCCAGGAGCTGGAATACCTACCGGAATCAGCAGATGAAGATTTATTTTTCCTGCTCCTGGATGAAGTCACTTATACCAAGGACTGGGACCGCGGAGTAAAGTATCTAGCCGATGCCGGTATATTGCGTAATATCGTACTGCTGTTAACCGGTTCCGACAGTGTACTCATTCGCGAAGCCATCATGCGTTTTCCCGGACGCCGAGGGACTGCGGACCAAGTTGATTTTCATCTTTTCCCCTTGTCATTCGCCGAGTATTTCGCCCTTGAACAGGGAATTTCTTCATCCTCCATACAAGAATTGGCCGAAACCCAGGATCCGGGTAGAATTAAGGAACTGGAACAGGCATTCGAATCATACCTGGCTCACGGCGGCTATTTGACGGCAATAAATGAATTTGAACAGCACGGGCGGATTCGCCGCGCCACTTTTAACACTTACGGCGACTGGATCCGTGGGGATATCCTTAAGTGCGGTAAAAGTGAAAATTATCTGCGGGAAATCTTGACAGCCCTCGTCAAAAGACTCGGCAGCCAACTGACTTGGAACACGTTGGCGGCTGACATTTCAATCGATCACCCGGCTACAGTGGCCGATTATGTCGAGTTGTTGGCCCGGATGGACGCTGTATTTATTCAAGCCGCACTGCGGGAGGACAAGTTGATCGGCGCCCCCAAAAAAGCGCGTAAAATCCACTTTGCCGACCCTTTCATATTACATGCCGTCCGCGCCTGGCTGGAAGAAGTTCCGGACCCATGGCAACAGCAGGCAGCCCCCTTGCTCGCCGACAACGAAAAACGAGCAGCTTTGGTCGAATCTTGCGCGGTTTCGCATTTCCGCCGATATTATCCTACCTACTACATCAAGGGTGCAGGAGAGGTTGATATAGCCTATATCAAGAACGGTCGTTTTTGGCCAGTGGAAATCAAATGGAGCAGACAGATCCGGGCCGCCGAACTCAAGCAGGCTGCTAAATATTCAAACAGCCTGATTTGCTCCCGAGTCGGCCTGCCGGCCAAAGTGCACGGCATCGACTGTGAACCATTAGTCAGAACATTGCTCAAATTAGGTTAAACATGCAGCGGGAACGATTAATCTTCGCTCACTCCGCAAATCTCGCTAATCTACGCTAATGGGACATGTGCTATTCGCATAGATTCGCAAGATTCGCGGTTGATAAAAGTCTGTTTACTTTTTGTGGCTTTTTGCATGCCGCGACGTAGGCTTTGCGAAGTCGGGTGTTTCTTGTGGCTATAAATTCTTTTCTTCTTGGTTTCCTTGTCCGATGATGCTTTGTCGCAAGAGAGAAGCTTAAAACCTGTTTTCGCCCCTTAAAACAACTTCTAAACATCCCCGCTCACTTCTCACCCCTCGCCCCTTCGCTAAAGTCGCTTAAGTCGCACTAAAGTCGCTACTAAGCTCGCTGATCAGCAACATGTTAACTGGCAACGGCACCTACAACTATTTATTCGCTACCTTCCGACTCTCCGTACGAACTCGAACCTTCAGAGACAATCTGTCCGTTTTCGGGATGGCGATATACCACCTTGCCGTTTGCCCAAGTAGCCAAAGGCCTGCCTCTACGCCGGTGGTCTTCTACAACATTTCGTACCGCCGCCTTCATGGCAGCCACGGCTTTGTTTGTTAGCAGGTTATTTTCTTGCTTCATTGTATGCTCCATTTTTTAATTAAATTTTGGTATAATTTGTGATTGTAAACCATGACAAAACCGTATTCATCTTTAAATACCAATTCGGGGTCATCCCCAGTATTATCGAAAAAATGTACGGTGTGAGCCTGTTGTCTGTATTTTGTAAAGAAATTGCTCAGCGTACGTATATATCGCCTGCGCACATCATTCTCCGGCACGAAATGCCCCCCGCATTCAACTCTGTCTTGAACACGTGCCACAGCTAGTGCGGGATCAGGCACCCAAAGATAGAAAAAACGAATTATATATCCCGCCTTCCTGGCTCGTTCCAATATCCGAAGATATGCCTTGCCGGACAACGTGGATTCAATGGCAAAGCTTCTTTTCTGTAATATTGCGTCCGAAATTTCCCGCAACATCAGTCGACCGGCCCTTATGGTCACAGATGCCGGGTCAAAGGGTGAAATTCCCGAGGCTATCAAATCGGGATTTATAAAACGCGGACAATGAGCGTAGACAGGTAAAAACTCCTTTGCAAAGGTAGTTTTTCCCGCTCCGTTTGATCCGCCAATAACAACCAACTCTTTTGTTTCCATCTAAGCTATTTTACCCTTTAAAAACAGCTCCTTATCTATATGTATTACCCGAGGGAGAGGGATAGAAACTTCGATTTCCAAATCCTGCCAGAAATAGTCAAGCACGTAAGTAATATGTTGGTCAGTATTTACCATCACGAAAACTTAGACCATCACGAAAACTTAGATTTTTTAAGAGTTTCTGAACTTTTTCAACTCGTATAAGAATATAACTTTGATAATTATATTTTACAAGATCAGGATGGTGATTTAAAATAATTGGTTTATTTTGACCGCTGGATGAAACAGTCAGGCGGAAGTCATACATCAACGAGCGTACTGCATAACGTTGCGCGGAGAAAAAAGCTTAAAACCTGTTTTCGCCCCTGAAAACAGCTTCTAATCATCGCCACTCGCCTCTCATCTCTCACTTCTCCCCACTTCACTCAAGTCTCTTAAGTATCTCAAGTCTCTTCGTTCTCTAACATCCCTTCGTTCCCTTAAGTCACTTCCTTCACTTACGTCTCTTAAGTCTCTCCGTTCTCCCCGTTCTCTCAAGTCGCTCAAGTCGCTCAAGCTTAGTCAGCTTAGAACGTCAATTTCGGGGGCAAAATTGGCCTTCTAAGCACTTTTTCAAGGGGGCCGAATTCGACAAAATATTGATAATCAACTACTTATTCAGGTCCGACCCGGTGGCGACTGAATAGTTTGCCTTTCAATCTCCTCGTCAATATGAAAAATATCGGCATGCTCTACAAATTGCTCAGCTTTAGTGAAGGATACCGAATCAAATCCTCGCCATCCTAGATATTCCAGTTTGGTAATGATGGAAATTTGAAAACTCTCTTTCAGAATTCGGTCCATTTCCGATCGAAAATTATCAGGTATAGAAGCATTCGTATAGTATATAAGAACATTTGTATCAATTAGATACATTACCTCCTCTCCCATTCATCTCTTAACTGTGCGGCATCCTCCATGATTTGCGAAGCGGGTTGATTTGTAATGCCATAGTACGCTGATGGTGAAAAATCTTTCTTCTGCTTTTTGTTTGATGGCAGAATGATAACTTCCACATCCTGATTATTGAAGGAAGGCGGCAAATAAATCTGTAATTTATTTCCCGTGACATGCCTTATTTCTTTTATCGCTTCCATTTCCAATTCCCTCTTGCTACAGTTAAGATCAGCTAAAATAATGTTGCAATCAACAAAATCCAATTACTTCTAAGATACATCTGAACAAGTAATTGTTCCAGTTTATTTTCAACCGCTAATCTTCGCTAATCTTCGCTAATGGGACATGTATCATGCGCGTAAATTCACCTGATCAGCGGTTTGAAAACTCTGTGTTTACTCTGCCCTCCTCTAGCGAAGCGGTTGTAGAATGTCTTTTTTTACAACCACTCACTGCGTTCGTTAGAGGAACCGCAGAGGAACACAGAGAACAATAACCGCTAATTTACGCTAATAAACAAAGTAAAGAAGGCCGCAGGCGAACA
>PUNP01000232.1 GCA_003551785.1 Candidatus Brocadiaceae bacterium
ACCAGTATGGTCCCACGCTCATGTAATCGTTTACATCGTCGCTGAGAGGAAGCTGCCGCTTATTGACAATTGTAAAGGGCCCTTTTTCCATTGCTTTTTCAGCTTCAGCATACAGGGTATCGGCAGCGGGCTTCAGATTACTTTCTCCCGCTTGAAAGCAGGCTTTGACGGCCTCCATCTGTTCCGTATCGCGGATCAAAAGAGGTGGAACGGCATTGTCTTTCATCTTATTTTTTGATATTTTCACGCAATAAATCCTCATTTTGAAATAAAAATCCTATTTCCACGCAAGCCCCCTGAGCCGAAATACTGCTTCTCGACCTTCTGGAGGAAACCAACAGGCGTGAAAATAACGCCGCAATTCCCAGCTATCTTTCCACAATCTCGATTATTTTTTCGTAATTTCGCAGAGTCAGCTCGGGCAGCACCCTTCCGTAAGGGCAAGCCGACGGCATAAGTACAAACCCTCTGCCCTCACCTTCAGTCCCCTCACTGAGTGCACGTCTGACCATCTCAGCGAATCTGTCGGTTGGCATGGTCTCTATGTCACTGACCTCGAGGTTTCCGAAAAGAACAATACGGTCACCATAGCGCCTTCGCACATAGGAAAGCTGAACATCACCCTGTGGAGGGGGCTCAATCGGATCGAGCCCGTCGGGGTTCATTGCGACGATATCATCCAGTATATCCTTCAGTCTGCCGTGCGAGTGTATGCGCGCATAGCCCCCGTAACGCTGTATAGCGGCTATCATCGGTTCCACATATCGGCAGACGTATTCACGGAAAAGGCGCGGCGGCAGATAAGGAGGCGCCGCATACTCCGGCCCCACGATTCGCCACAGCCGACCGGACACCACTTGAGCTGCCTCCTCAATTCGTGGCAAAATTACAGAGGCAAAACGCTGCAACAGACGCCGGAAAAGCTCCGGTTCGGTCATCGCGACCACTGTGTACTCTCCTAAATCAAAAAGTGACGCTGCCCGGCAAAGAGGGTCCGACGTATTTATCATAACGATACCCGTATCTCCCAAAGCGGCTTCGGCTTGCAGCACCGGCCCCGGATCGACCGTGCCGTCGGGTTCGGGCGGGGGAATATCCAGAAATGCCCTGAGATCGTCCTTATCCTTGAGCAAATGCTCCTCTGTCCATACTGTATTGACGTCGGGGTCACGCCGGGTGCGGCACGTCAATACACGTCCACCTGCTTGCACGCGTCTTATGGTGATGAGGCTTCCGTTTTCGATAAAAGTTTCAGTTTCCGTGACAGATTCGATCGGGTCCGGCTGACGTGGTTTAAACGGTGCACCGCGCATGACCATGCGATCCGTCTTCTCTCTCGCCAACTCAATGAGAGGACGCCACGACGGATGGGAATAGATATTGAAAGAATCGTCCGAATCAATTTTTTCATCCAGGCCATTGATTTCGTAAAAAGACACGGGGGGGCGGTCCACGGAAGCGCCTTTTAAAGTCGCCTTCAGCCTCTCTCGTCTGCTCATAACACTCATAAAAAAGATACTCCTTTTTAGTATTCAGTGAACCACATTGGCCACTGATACAAAGATAGCCGATCTTGATTTTTTAATCAACTGATATTATAAAAAATTAAACTTTCCCCTAAGCAAATAAAATCACAAAAAGCCTTTTCCACCTCATATGTCATCTTCTTCAGCACGGCCCAAAGCACGCTTCAGCAGGGGATGTTTTATTGATCTTGAAACATTTTCCCAAAGTTTTAAAGCATGCGAAGTGGTAAGAAGCGGCTGGAAACCAAAATCAAGGTACATTTTAACTGCGGCGGTTCGTCTGGCATGGGTTACAAGATAGGCACGCTCATGCCACTCTGCAAGTTTCTCAGTAACATAAGATAAAGTTGCCTTGCCAAGTCCCTGCCCCTGCCAGGCTGGACGTATAGCCATCCAGTGGATACGCCCATAATCCCGTCCTCGGAAATCACGGTTATACCAGGCAGAAGCAACCCCCACCCCTTTGCCGGAGGGATCGGTTACAATGAAACAGCGCCAGCGTAAAGCCTCCAGGTGATCACCGAATATCGAAAAAAAAGAGTCCCTGTTAATCGTAAGACAGGGGTCAGCGTCGCGCTGGATATCGGTCCAGATCCCGATATCTTCCCTGCTCATGGGGCGGATATCAAAGCTTGAGGGGAACTTCACTTCGGGTATCTCATTTAAATGCGGCCGTATCATAATCACCTGGTCACCCGGCGATTTCGCTCCGGAGGCTGAGTCCCTCATGCCCTGTTTTGCCCTGAATAGCGAAGCGCAGTCCTGAAAGGCTTTAAACGCCGACGCCCTCGGCTCAGAACCCCGTACGGACTAGTGCCGAGTCCATTGAAAAAATTGCCCGCAGGCCATGGATGATCGGCCCAGCACCATATCGCAGCGCCGCAGATACAGGGCTGATCAAACGCAGCAAATTCTGCCTCTATTGCTCTGGCATGTTCATCCTCGCCGAAATCGCGGCCACCTAACCCTGTAATGGAACAAAAACCGAACTCAGTAACCAGTACCGGTTTTCCCGGATAGCATTCACGCAAAGTGTTTATATTCCTTCGCCAGTTATCGGTCACGTTGAAATCAACGCCCTTCAGCTTTTTTTTCAAAGAAGGATAGTCGTTAATGCATATAACATCATCTTCGTCGAAATTCGGATGTGCTTTCCAGCAATTGCTGACATGCACGCACAGACGGGTTGGATCGAGCTCGCGCGCCCGCCTGACTAACCGTCTGTTTCCTTCTGCAACTTCTGGATATTGCTCCGGAGTTTCATTACTGACAGACCAGAAAATAACGCTGGGATGATTGCGATCGCGCTTGATAAGGCGCTCAAGCTGTCTGAAAGCTGTCACCATTCGGGCATCGTTCGTACGCCTCCCCTCTTCCCTGTCCTTCCAGAAATAGAGCGGGATTTCGCAGAACGTCAACAATCCCAGCTCATCGCAAATATCTATTTCACCCGGATGATGAGGGTAGTGGCAGAGACGGACGAAATTACAGCCGGCCTCTTTCATCTGCTCCAGGTCTTTCCGTGCGATCTCCAAGTCCGTTGACATGGCGGTGTGCGGCGAATCTTCATGCCGGTTAAAACCGGTTAGGAAAATGCTTTCCCCATTCAGCAACAACCCATCTTCTGCAGTTTCCACGCTGCGAAAACCGGTTCGGACTTCGATTACGTCCCTTTGCTGCGTATTAGTTTTCAAAGCGGCCTTAACCCGGTAAAGCACGGGACTGGATGGTGACCAGGGCCGCACTTTTCCCGGATTCTTGGATAGAGCAATGGATTTTGATTTACCCGGTTGGATTTCGAAACGGCACGGTTCCGATTCCATCATTTCTTTTTTTCCATCCGAATCATACAGAGAAACTTCACAGATGCCCCTCCTCAGCTTATTGCTTTCATTGTTAATATCCAGACGGCATTCCAGGCGGCCTCCCTCTCCCTCGGGACGGGCCACTACACTGAATGTATCTATATAGAGTTGAGCGGTGGAATATACGGATACTTCCCGCAGGATACCGCCGTAATTGCGCCACCCGACATGCATTCCCGGCACGTCCCCTTCGTGATGCGAGTTGTCCACCAAGACGGCCAGAAAATTGTCGTCACTCCACCTGATGTAATCCTTTATCTCAAATTCAAAAGGCAGAAAACCATCTCTGTTTTTTCCCACCAGGCGTCCGTTCAGCCACACCTGGGTGCGGTAATTCACGCCCTCAAAACGCAATACGACCCTACGTTCCCGCCAGTGCGACGGCACACTGAATTTGCGTCGGTACCAGCATGCTCCCTCGTAACGATCAACCTCGCCAACACTTGCTTCAAAAAAACCCGGAACGGGGGTTTCCTTCCAGAACCGGTCATCATAATCGATGTTATGAAAACCAAGACCTTCTCCATTTGCATTGAGGTCCGGAGTAAAGCGCCACAGGCCGTCGAGCGAAAATGAATCTCTTCCCATTTTTTCTGTCATTAATTTTAACTCCCTTATTAAAAAAATAAGAACTCCTTCATAATCTACTAACCTGCATATTTCACGCGTTTTTCAGTGGTGCATCTGTAGCAAATGTCAAACGCCGCTGTATTCTTATACTGCAAGTGCAGACTTTTGACGCAGATGTGCCGCTGAAGACGCACCCTCAGGGTAAACCGCCGTTTGAGAAACCGTTTGTACACACTGTAAATTTTGAATGCCTCAAAAATGACGTTTAACACATTGCAGTTCAATCTTTTATGTTAAATATTGCCGTTGGTTTATGAAATATGCAGGCTAACCACCTCTTTCTAAGTAACTTCCATCCACCTCTGTACACGCCGTTCGTCCTCTTCATCGTAGCCGGTAAAAGCATTTTCCATAATGGTCATATAATCTGAAGAGGGGCTATTGCGTAGACCGTAGCTGTCATCCACGTAAAGCCCGCGCTTCGCCTGTCTCCTGAACTGTCGAAAGGCGTTTTTATTATATTCCAGCCAGTTCTTATGTGTTACCTCAATATCGACAATATCCCGGAGTTCGGCATCGAGTTTACCGGCAATTTCCGGTTTTTCCCGGCACAGGTCGTGGAGTTCACCCGGATCGGATTCCATATCAAACAGTTGAGAGGGATAGCCGGCATAAGCGACATATTTCCATTGTCCTTTGCG
>PUNP01001019.1 GCA_003551785.1 Candidatus Brocadiaceae bacterium
AAGACTGGGAGGCGACCCGCCAATCCCCGGTAGAATACGTGTTTGCCGGGTACGGGATCGGGCTTGTTCCCGAGCCGCTTGAGCTTCCGTCGTCCCCGGCGGACAGCCCGGAGATTGACAGGATAACCCTGGAAGCCCTTTTCCCCTCGGTGGATCCCGACCTCGAGGAGTATTACGCCCCGGTAATGGTATGCTTCCCCGCGCATTATCTCCGATACCTGCAGGATGAGAAGACCCGGGCTGCGCTGGGATTTCCGGAGCCTCCCTCCGGCTCGGCCGCCGTCATATGCTCTTCTGAAGACCTATATGAAGAAGATTCTTTTCTTTTTTATATAAACCCTGAAACAGGAAAGATTCTGCTCAGCCATACATTCCGTTATCCGGACCTTTTCACTTTCGGGAATTCGGTCGACTGGTAGGGCGGAGCCGGATAAGTTTTTATTATTTTCGAACACGGAGGACGGCGCTGATGGAAAACAAACCCGCTTTGACCCTGCTGACCGTTGCGGCCGCCGCGGTGATCGCCGCCTGGATTTTTTTCATAGAGCCCGCGATCCATAGGAGCCGTGAATATGAAGGGCGCATAACCGAAACATCGCAATCGAGGCGCTGGGGGCGCACGGAATATGCTTACAGGCACAATCCGTCGGATTACAATCATTACTGGCACATAAAACGCGACGACGGAATCCTGATAAAGGTCAGCGTCCAGTACAGGCTGTGGAAAGAGGGAGAGGCGGGACTGAGGGTTAAAAAGGTTCGCGGGGAAAAATGGCCCGTGATAGATACCCCTGAATACCGGGAGATGCAGGAAGAGAGAGGGCAAATAAGGGAAATGATTTTTGGCAAGTAGCTCGCCTGAACACTGATGCTTGTGGTTTGCTGTGTTCGGGAGGCAGTGTTGGGGTAAAAAATATGGGTTCTTTCGCATTTATCTGGTATAATTACGTTATAGACAATTTCCATCCGGAGGGACTGCCGTGAACTTTGCGCAGAGAAAAGACGGAATGACGCTGATGGAACTCCTTGTGGGGGTTGTAATAGCGCTTGCCTTATTAGCAGTTATCGGGATAAGGACCCGAAATATCATGAACCGTGCAAAAGTTTCTTCTGCCGAAGCTACGGTAAGCACGATAGCCCTTGCTCTCGGGTCAATGAGGGATGATACCGGGAGATATCCGGCCGAGCTGGCTGACCTTAAGGGCTCTTATGTACCGTCTCATTTGAACATCCCGGCCCGATTCTGGAACGGACCTTACCTGCATCCCAGGATTTCGCTTATAGATCCTTGGGGTAATCCATATTTTTATGAATTGTTCCTAGTTGAAGAAGACGCGGAAACTGTCTTCGGCCCTTATGTTTTTGAAAGGATATCCGGCCCTCCGTATGATGAAACCTTTTATTTTGACGCGCAGGAAGGAACGGGAAGGGTTGTTATTGTAAACGAAGACCCCGCCGTAACAGCTGGTTGGATATGGGTGAACGGAGTTCTAGTTGTTTCTCCGGATGAGTTCAAGAAATTTCACTCAGAAGTTTTGCGGGACATTGAACTGCTTGCGGGAGACAATGCCATAAGAATCAGGCTCGCCAGCGGGCCGGGCTGGGAAATTGATTTGAGGGTTGATTTTATCGGAAATGGTTACGGTTCCCTTCATACTGCAACCTACACTCTCGGCAGCTACGGCAGAGACGGAAAGCCGGGAGGGGAAGGCTTTGATGCGGAGATAGTATACGGGGAGATAAGGTAATGAAAAAATTTAAAAGAAGAAACTACATGATTAACAAAAGCGTTCAGCCGAGGTATATGGCCATGACCGCGCTGTTCGTCTGCATCGTATCCGTCATTACCGGTTGGACGGTGTATTCTACTATATGGATGACACTTACCGAAAGTATATCCGGAGAGCCGGAACTCGCGGTTATCCTCGCGGAACTGAACGAAATACTTTTTTACAGGATTTTACTCGTACTGCTGTCGGGAATGTGCGTTGCAGTTGTTATCAGTATGTTCATTTCACACCGCATCGCGGGTCCGGTCTACAGGATATGCAGGACGCTTGGCGAACTTGGAGAAGGGAAAATCCCGCACAGGATAAACCTTAGGAAAAGAGATGAGTTCAAGGAGCTCTCGTCGTCTGTTAACTCCGTGATAGATAAAGCCGAGGGAATAAGCGCCCGCAACAGGGAAACCGTAGATAACATTAAAAAACTCGGGAATCTGCCCCCCGGAATCGAGGAGGAACTCGAAAAAATTTGCTATTTTGAGTCTCCAGGTGAATAGTACCTTCATTGTGCCTCGTGCGCACGGGAAGCCCAAAGACTGCTCATTCCTCGAATAAGGTTGATATAACAAAGGCCTTAGATTCGGTTATAGATGGCGATATTTTTACGAAGTACCTGTATGTCAATACATCTCCGAAAATCATACAGCCCTTGCGGAGAGCGGGTTACTGCTAAAACAAACTTCCTATAATATAGAATACGTTGTTCGAGACGTTTTCTTGAAGCAGAAGTTGCGGACAATTAGAACCTTACTCTGAGACTTCTATGCAATTTGCGAATAAGATTTAACCTGAAGCATAAACAGCATAGTATACAAGTTTTATTTCGGAGATCCGGCAGACGGCAATACAAGTTTTCTATGGCATAGGGGGATGAACTTTTCAAGTTTTCACTCGGAGTTGAAAAACTCTTGAGCAGACATGGTTTCCCATATTTATTGGGAAACGAAAAGGTTGAAGTTAAAAAACGAAGAAGGTATCGTAGATGCACTCAGGAAAAATCTCAAGGAAACAGAATTTCTCTTGTAAATGCTAGACGTTGATGAAGGCCACCGCATTGTGCCGTTTGAATTCAATGCCGGTATCCCGGCAAAGCAAAGAATAAGCCCAGCAGCAGGCTTTCCGTGTGCCTTGTGCGGGTATGCTCGGCCGTCTGTATCCATGTCGGCTTCCGAAAGAATGTTTATGTGAACGATGTAGAGGTATGCCATGGCATGAAGGTGCTAACCCAGCTAGAACCTTGGTCCGGATGTATGTCCGAAATTCAGAGAGCCGAGAAATCCTGTTGAACATCCTGGATTTCTCACTCATTAGTGGAGATTTTAGTAAAATTGGGCAGATGAAAAAATATATGAAAAAATATATTGACTGTAAAGCGTCATCTAAAGTAATATAAGTTTTTAAAAAAGGCGATAGAATGCAGATTTTTAAGTCGATAAGCATTTTTGTTTATATCTTTTTCGGTTTTCTCATACTTCGGAGAAATCCTTCCGCCGCACCGAACAGGCTTTTCGCTCTCGTGTGTGCGTGCATGGCGCTGAGGGGAGCTTCCTACATGGCGATGCACTCCATTCCAGCTGAGGACGAGATATGGCTCTGGTACCGGATCTCCTTTCCGGGGAGGGTGTTGTTTTCGGCGTTTCTGGCCCATTTCTTCCTTTGCTTCACGAAAAGCGACTGGCTCAGGAAACGCTTTGTCTATCTCATTTATACTCCTGGGGTGATTTTTCTTGCCTACGGCCTCTCGAGTGGCAGTCTGGGGGCGGAGGGTTTTAAGCGCGGGAACGGCTACTGGTCGGAATATTTTTCAGGGAGCGACCCCGTAAACAACCTTTACTACCTGTGGCATATCATACTGCTTGCGATTATTTTCGGCCTTATAGTCCGCTGGAGGCATTCTTCGGAGGATGAATCTGAGAAAAAACAAGCGACGCTTGTCCTGTATTCGGGGATACCGGCGGTTCTCCTCGGCGCTGGAACGAATATCGTGCTCCCTTTAAGGGGCGTTCAGCTCCCGAATCTTCTGGTTGAAGTTGGAGTAATCTGGATTATCGGAGTGTGGTACGCCGTCTACCGTTACGGCTTTCTAGAGGTGACGCCAGCGACGGCGCCGGCATTCGTCTTGAGCTCTCTTCAGGAAGCTGTAATACTTACTGATGTAAGGGGAGACATCAGCTGGATTAACCGAACGGCTGAGTCGCTTACAGGGTATGATCTGGGGGAGCTCAAGGGCAGAAAAGCGGATGGCCTGCTGCTTGACGGCTTTTTAAAGCAGGAAAAGTCAGAAAACGAGACAGGCCCGCAGGAAGCCGTGATTTCCCGCCGTACAGGCGGCGGGGTTCCGGTCTTCGTTGGAAAATCAGCTATTAAAAAAGCAGCAAGGACGATCGGCTTCGCTTATACTATCAGGGATATAACGGACCGGAAAAAGGTTGAAGACGACCTCAGGAAACGCGAGAAGGAAAACCGCGCTATCGTCGAGGCTATACCCGATGCCGTGTTCAGGCTCGACAGGGAAGGGAACTTCCTGGACGTGAAAATTTCTGACGAAGTAAGGCTAGGAGGGGCTGCTTGGAAAAACATTACCGAAGTCATCCCTCCCGAAAAAGTTGCGTCAATGCTTGAGAAAATAAAAGAATCAATCAGCACGGGAAGACTTCAAACGCTCGAGTACGACATGGAAACCCCTGGGGGGAAACAGGCGTTTGAAGCGCGAATTCTGGCGGCGGAGGGAAATGAAGTAATTTGTTTTATACGCAACATTACTGAGCGGAGGAGCGCGGAGATTAAACTCCGGCGCCTGACCTTCCACGATCCCCTCACTGGTCTCTACAACCGAACTTTTATTGACGAGGAAATGGAAAGGCTGGATACTAAAAGA
>PUNP01000782.1 GCA_003551785.1 Candidatus Brocadiaceae bacterium
ACTTATGAAATTGGCAAATATCAGAACGGGGCTTTTGATCAATTTCAACGTTACCAGATTGAAAGACGGAATAAAACGTTTTGTACTTTAGTTCACTGAAAAATCACCACGAAGGTCACGAAGAGCACGAAGGAAAGAAAAATAAATCTATTTCACCCTGTGCGGGTGATTGTGCAACAGGCTCAAATAGGAGTTTTATTATAATGCCTTGTTCTCTTGAATTCCCCCCCCATTTGACAAAAATATGAAAATAGAATAAAATTTTTTTTTGGGGAGGGTCGTTCGATCTTCGACTACGAATAGGACAACGTACTCAAATTATAACTTTTCTGAATCATTTTACCACAACAGTGGTATCTTATTATAAGAAAATGCGCTTTGCCCTGATGGCAAGTCTCCAGCGGGGCATCTACTTTGCAAATCTGCACTTCCAGCGATCAACATGATGCACTGAATATTTACAAAAAAAGTATATTTTAGCCCATAGCTCTATCGCAGTATCGGGGCGCTACTGATACAATAGGTTTCAGATTATGGATACACACTTGGATGCAGGCCATGTCAGGTTAAGAGCATTGGTTGTAGGTGTCGTATTATCGATTATCACCATATACATGGCTTTTTACAGTGCCATTGTTGTTCATGCCTCTTATCTTGCAATTGATCATATGCCTGCTGGTGGCATATTTGTATTTTTTATTTTAGTCCTTTTCGTCAATCCTTGTGTAGGACTCATCGATAAAAAGCAACGGCTGAATTCAGGTGAGCTCCTGGTTGTTTTTATCATGCTGCTTGTCACATCCTCCATAGTGACAATGGGGTTGGGTACCCAGTTACTCCCGATCATTGCGGCTCCCTTCTACTATGCTTCACCGGAAAACAGATGGGGCGAGTTTATCCTTCCGCATCTTCGATCCGGGCTTCATCCTGATAAAGAGGCTGCCCAGGCATTTTTCGAGGGGCTTCCGGCCGGAGAGTCTATATCCTGGATGACATGGATTCAGCCGCTGTTTATGTGGTTTATATTTATTTTTGCCCTGTATATGGTCATGCTTTTCCTGATGGCGATTATAAGGAAGCAGTGGTTTGAAAAAGAGAGACTCACCTATCCACTCGTGCAATTGCCGGTTGCCATGGTCGAGGATGATCGGCGCGGTTCGTTATTAAAACCTCTGTTTCGCAACAAACTTTTCTGGCTGGCGTTTGCCATTCCGGTAGTAATCAGCAGTATCAATGCCCTCAACGCGTATTATCCCTTCTTTCCCACCATCCCGCTCGATAGAACGGTTGAGGTTTTTCAGAGAACCACTGAATGGCAATTTCGCCTGAGTTTTCCGATAATGGGTTTCACATACCTGATCAATCAGGAGGTTGCTTTGAGTATATGGTTCTTCAATCTTTTATACCTCCTGGTAACCGGCTATTTCAATGTTAAAGGACTCAGCAGCCCAGAAAACCTGGGGATTTATGGCACACCCGAACCTATACTTGCCAACTTTGGTACGGGTGCCTTTATCGCTTTTGTATTTATCGGGGTGTGGATGGCCAGAAGACATATTGCCGATGTCTTTGCAAAAGCTTTTGGCAAACGGGATTTGGACGATTCCGATGAGATTATCTCGTACAGAATCTCCGTTTTTGGCCTTATCCTTGGACTCTTAATCATGATTGTCTGGCTGAACATCGCCGGGATGCCGCTGCATATTGCCCTTGGATTCATCATATTTATGATGGTTTTTTTTATAGGTTTGACAAGGGTCATAGCTGAGGCCGGAGTCGCTACCATGATCTCTCCCTGTATAGGTTCCGGTCAGATGGTTTCTTCGTTCGGTTCAGAGGCTATGACTTCGGAGACGCTGGCATCTTTCTCTCTGAGCTATGTTTATCATTCCGACATTCGAACCTTCCCCATGTCAGCGATTGCGCAGGGCCAGAAGATGAAAGACTGGATAGCCAAAGGACGTAAAACCAAAATGTTTGCAGCTATCCTTATATCGATAGTGATCACGTTTATCCTCAGCAATTATTTGGTTCTTCACTCTGCACATGCAGAAGGAGGAGCGAATCTAAGGTCGTGGTTTTTTGTACGTGGGCCGCAGGCCCCCTATAACTGGGTTGTTCATCATATGCGCAACCCGCAAGGGCCTAACGCTCTGGGGTGGGTATCCCGTATTGCGGGAATAGGGGCTATGTGGTTGTTGACAGTGGTCAGATTTCGTTTTCTGTGGTGGCCGCTTCATCCGCTCGGTTTAGCTATTGGTTCGGTAAGCTGGATAGGGCATCTCTGGTTCACCATTTTTCTGACCTGGCTTATTAAAGCAGTGATCCTTAAATATGGTGGAGTTAGGCGATTCAGACAGGGAAAGCCCTTCTTTATGGGGTTGATCCTCGGGCAATATAGCATTGCAGCCATCTGGTTTATTATCGATTTTATAACCGGGCAAACGGGGAACGTCGTTTTTTGGATATGATGCCTGATGGTTTTCTTGCGATAAAATTATCGGAATGTGATTATAATATACATCGAGAAATGTCAATGTTACTGGAAAATATCAAAAAAAGTATTTTACTATTGTTTGTGTTCTTGTCTTTTGTTCCTTTGAACATTGCCCCGGGCGAAAAAATAGTTGCAAGTGGGCGAGGCGATGCTGCTGAGGATAAGCTTGGTGTGGCCCTTGAAGAGCATGTCAAGTTATTATCCAACCTCGGATCACGTGTGGTCGGTTATGAGGGGAACCGTAAGGCCGCTGATTATATCTATGACTTTTTCAGCAAAATAGGACTGGATAATGTAACCCGGGATTCTTTTCATGCTACAGTACCGATCGACAAGGGAGCAGAGATCAGAACTGATGCCGGGGATGTCTACGACCTTCACTGTGTGTGGCCTAACATGGTGAGGACGTCCACAGTTCCTCCCGAAGGTATTTCAGGAGAACTCCTGTTTGCCGGTCAGGGAGATTATAGTGATTATTCCGGACATGATCTGGAAAATAAAGTTGTCGTTCTTGAGTTTAATTCCGGCAAAAATTGGATAAAGGCTGCGGAGCTGGGAGCCAGAGCGATAATCTTTATTGAACCGGAGAATACGGGGAGAAAGCAGGCCGAGTTGAAGTTTGTTGAGGTTCCTTTGAATATCCCACGGTTCATGATGAGCCGTGAAGATCATGATTCCTTGCAGGCGGATTCGCCTCATGTGACCGTCACCGGCAGAATGGATTGGGAGAAGGCCGAATCGTGGAATGTATTCGGTGCTGTTAAGGGTACTAATCCTGAATTATCTGACGATGTGATCGTATTTTCCGCCTATTACGATTCCATGTCTGTGGTTCCTGCCGTTGCACCCGGTGCCGATTCAGCTTCCGGTATTGCAGGACTTCTGGAGACTGCCCGGTATTTTCAGAACAATCCACCGGAGAGAACAGTTATGTTTTTGGCAACGTCCGGTCATTTCACCGGGCTTCAGGGTATTGACGATTTCATCCAGAAAAGAGCACGGCATCATCGAGTTTTTCAGGATGCTATGGAATCTCCGTTCAAAGAACCTGACATGGTACGTGCCGATGACAGTTCACAAATCGATCTTTTTGTCGGGCTTGAACTGTCCTCGAACCATCACGAGTTGGGGATTTTTCATCTCGGTGATTTTTTTAATTATGAAGAGGATCGCGAGAACCGCTATCGTCGTGTTTTGCGCCATTATGGAGATGCTTTCCTTGGCTATGCAGAGCGTGCAGCGGAGGCTCTGGGGCGTGGTGACATAGACCGTTTTTTAATAAACGGTATCACTCCACGCGCCGGAATGGATTGGCGTTCTTTCCTTCCCGCCCCCCTCGCAAAAGAGGCGGAAGTTGTCTTGTCTGCCGGGAATCCTGCTATAAGCCTCACGACCATAAATACATTCAGAAACCGGGTGGATACACCAGTCGATACTTTTGAGCATTTCAATGCCGGGAATCTGGCCTTCCAAATGAGACTCATTAAGCCTGTACTTCATCAGGCATCCAGCGACCCTGACTTGCCTAAAAGAGGGGATGAAATCGTGGACCAGTTAAGGACACTTTCCGGCCGTCTGGTTATTTTCGACCCAAGAGTGAGTTTTGTGCCGGACGCGCCCGTTGAAAATGCAGTCGCTTTCATCCGTAATCGACGACATAAGACTATTACTGGCGTTCGGTCTTCTTTTTATGGTATGACCGATAGTAACGGTGAGTTCAGATATTCGCCGTCCAGAGGGGGCAGCAGACAGGTTGAAGGCTACAAGATGGACCAGGAAACGGGAGATATTTACGTAGCGCCTGACAGAGGAGTGGCTGGTGCGCAGGATTATCCCATGAGTATTGACTTAAATTACGCATTTTTGGAAGATCTGACCGTGCTGTTCGAGTGTGTTCCCACCGATATACTGAGTCTTGTGGACCCCATGTATTTAAGGCAGCTCGACCGACTCCATATATTTGACGAAGGAGACGGCAGGCCGACAAAGTTTGGGTACAGCGTTTCGAAGGTTAATCCTTTGAACTATAAATCGGATGTAGAACCTTATGGAGTTGTATTCAGCGAACCTGGGCAGCTTTTCAAAGTCGGTCTGGCCTCCGACATTCTCGGCTATCGTTTTCTGCATCTGAATTCCTCCCATGCTGAAAACCAGGC
>PUNP01000721.1 GCA_003551785.1 Candidatus Brocadiaceae bacterium
CGGTAGTAATTCTGGCCGGAGTAGGGACCGCGCGCTCCTTTGACCTGGTTGCCCTCAACTCTCACATCGCCCGAAGCCAGCGCCGCGTTCAGATACTGTGCATACTGAGCGTTGGTGGTCGGATATTTCGCCATCTCACCGGTGAATCCGCTCTCCGCAGGCCGCCCGCTTGCCGGATAATTGGCGTTGGAGTCGGGTATGTTGAACCAAGTGATCTCCGGCCCCGGACCCGGCTGGTCTTGCGCTTCAGCGCTGACCTTCACGCGGTACTTCGTGCCGTAAACGCCCGGCAGGTCAACGTTGCTGTCCCACTCGATCGAATTCACACCCGGACTCACCCCCGCCCCCACATCGCCCGAGAGCGCATCGGCCGATGGCGTGATCGTCCAGGTATCGCCGCCGTCGGCGCTGATAACAATAGAGACACTGCAACTTCCATCGGCTGAAAGCGTGTACTCAATATCTACGATACCGCTTCCATCAGCACGCTGGGTAGCACTCACATCTGTCACATCCGGCGCGGAATCAGCAAATGCGGCAAAATATGCTTCAACACCAAGGTTTTCGGTAATGTTCGTATCCATCCGCTCCGCAGTCTCCACTCCGTCACTCCAGCCCGTGAAGTGGTAGCCAGCGTCCGGAACAGCCGTAATCGAAGATCCGTCAGAACCATGTGCGACTGTCTGCTCGGCATCGCCTTCCAGCGCCCCGCCATCTCCGGCCGTGTAAGTCAGCACGTATTTGTTGCTAATTGTAAATACGCTCGAGAGGCCGTAATCCGAGATGCCGCTATCTGTCTCATCACGACATACCCGAAACCCGTGGATATTGTCCTGATGGCCCGGACTGAGATTGAACCGGATCGACACAGGACAGTAAAAGTCGTTGAAGTACCAGCTACCACCACGGAGAACGCGGTTAGGGCCGTCAACTGTGCTCGTCCAATCCCAGACGTTCCCTGCCATATCCGTCAGGCCATAGCCGAACTCCCCGAAATAGCCCACCGGGCTTGTACCGTGTTCGGCGTCAGTATGTTCATCATTGTCCAGATAGTTGGCCAGGTAGTTTTCACCGTCATACAGCGTTTCACCGGTAGCATAGGTCCGGTCATCATTATAATTGGCCACCGATTCCCACTCCCATTCCGTCGGCAGGCGCCAGCCGTAATATTCGGCAAATGCCGTGGCGCCATACCAGCTCACGGTAGTGACAGGATGGTCTTCGAAACCGGTGTCCACGATGAAAACGCCATCGTCGTGGTTTATACGCGAAGCGCCGCCGCTAATGGCGCCGGCGGTAGTCGTTCCAAGGCCATCCAAGCGGTAATAATTCTCGCCCGCATAATCGCCGGTTGTGCCAATAACTTGCTCTGCTGGATGACCAAAACGATCTTCGCCATCTAAGTCCACATCGATATCCCCCGACGCCAGCGCCTCGTTCAGATACTGTGCATACTGCGCGTTAGTGATATGGTCCCGGCTCATCTCGCCGGTGAAGCCCGGCTGGCCATCAACGCCATGATCGACGTTGGACTCCGGTATATCGATCCAGGTGACGTCGGGGACTTCCGGGGACATCTCGCCCGTAGTCGTCACCCTGATCCGGTATTCCTCGCCGTAGATGCCCGGCAGGTCAACCTTGCTGTCCCACTCGATCGACCTCGAACCGGGGCTCACCCCCGCGCCCACATCGCCCGAGAGCGCATCGTCCGACGGCGTAATCGTCCACGTATCGCCGCTGTAGGCGCTGATAACAACAGAGACCGTGCAGTTCCCATCAGCCGACAGCTTATACTCGATATCCACGATACCGCTCCCGTCGGTGCGCTGCTCGGCGGTCACATCTGTCACCTCCGGAGCCGAATCGGCAAAAGCGGCAACAGAAAACATTCCAGTAAGCAACAATACAAAAACAACCGTGGTTCTTATCCGGGAAACCATCATGTTTTCTCCATAGAAGGTTTCATTGAATCCATGAGTAATTCATGCAAAAAACAACACCCGCTGCGCCATGCATTACAAAATAAGAAAAGCACACGGCTATCCCAACAATATCAGCTGAATGTAAAAGGTGTTGAACGAAAAAGAGATGCAAAGAAGGGGCGGATAGTGGGGCAGCTTCGCTTCGAATGGGCTGCTTTATGTTTAAACCCGCTGTTTGCCATTTTCACCGGTCTTCCATTTTAAGGAATCGAAACCAACTTGCGACCTGGAAACGGGCAATTGCATCGTGCAACTGCTAAACTGAACAATATCCTGTCAAGTTTACACGGGAATTTTACTAAAATCAGAATTTGATTGCAATTGAACGCAAGTGATTTTTCCCCGAAGACGCTTTTGAAAATGAATAGATTTTAAAAACAATCTTCACGAAATCCTTCTCTAATATATTATCATACAACATCTCTTAACGTTTTATTTCGTTGTGCGTCTATATTATATATTACGCAACAAGTAGAGCGTTTCTTTCACCAAAAAAAAACGTCCAGGCATCAAGGGAATAACATAAGCACATAATATGCCCTGGAATTTCATTGCCTTGTTCAAGCTTCCGCCATTTTACCAGTAACCATCACCCTCATAACGCTTGAAACTTCGTTTTAACGCCGACCAACCGATGCATCCGATTAGAGTTGTTCTATCGGGACAAGGTGTTTTCGAGATGTTCTCCCATTCTACTTCTTCGATACAGTCCATGGTTTACTCTGTCTTCCGCATGAATTTATGGAATGCCGCTATCCGGCAAGCTATTATGAGTTCGTTTTCAACAGGCAAAATGCGTAAATGTAGGATATTAAAGATTTTTCATTTCGCCCAGCAACACCACCGATTTACTACACGTATAGTAATTTTCAAGTCTCGAACAAAACGACATAACCAACTGATTGCGACCAGGTTAGCCTGCAATCACCTTTCGCTTTCAAGTGTCCATGACCACCAATGTTAAGCTTTTTGTTGAACCCGGGGCGAGTAGGGGCGATTGTGTGGGCAATCTGTGGGCAAGGGTGAGACGCAGGCAAGATTTTTTGTTGATTGAACACTGACAACACTCTGTTTCCCCGGCATTAATTGCATGAATGATAACATTTTTCGATAGACGTGACGTTTATGCTATAATGACCATCAAATAGAATCGTCTTTATAAAAAAACCTTGTGCCACTATCCCCCATAATGAATACAGAAGCAGACAGCAACGGGAAGGACGATAACGACAGAAATGCGTTAGAAGACCTGATGAATCAGTTTCGCCAGAAATTTCTGCCCAGCTCTGATAAATCGACCGGGGCCAAAGAGCCTGAATGCATATCTGATATTTCTTTGGATATGTACAATCAGCCCGAAGTTACGGGCGAAGTGAAGAAAAAAATTAAAAGACTCAAGAAGATAACGACTTCCATAGAAGCCAATCTGGTACAACCGGCAAAGATTGATACCGACGACAGAGAATTAAAGATCGATTACCGTAGCCACCTGAACGACACTCAGTATGTTGTTGCCTCCACCATCAACGGGCCGCTACTGGTCATAGCCGGCGCCGGTAGCGGCAAGACAAGAACCATCGTTTATCGTGTTGCATATCTTCTGGAAAACGGCATTCCGCCCGAAAAGATACTGCTGCTGACCTTTACCAGGAAAGCGGCCAGTGAAATGCTTTCAAGAACATCTGCGCTACTGAACGATATGCGTGGGCAGAAGGTCATGGGGGGAACATTCCACTCCTTTGCAAATCACCTGCTTCGAAAGTATGCCAAACTGCTTCATCTTCCGGCTAATTTCACCATCATGGACGCCGTAGATTCTGCCGACGTTATAGATTTCATCAGGCGGGAAATGAATTTCTCAAAGAAAAGCCGGGCATTCCCCAAAAAAGGCCGTGTTCAGTCAATCATTTCCAAGGCACGCAACTGCAACATCACAATCGAAGACGTTATTGACCGGGAGTTCTCCGGTCTTGAAGAGTTCATAGATGACATCGAAGTCATCGCAAAAATGTATGGAGCATACAAGAAAGGAAATGCTCTTCTCGACTACGATGATCTGCTGGAAGTGCTTCGTGATTCTCTGAAAAACAACCCCAGATTTTGCGAGCGTGTGCAAGACGGTTTCCATTACATCATGGTCGATGAGTTTCAAGATACGAATGTCGTCCAGAAGGAAATCGTGGATCTTATTGCACAGAAACATCGTAATGTAATGGTGGTCGGCGACGACTCACAGAGCATATATGCGTTCAGGGGCGCAAATTTCGAGAACATTTTAAGGTTCCCTGAAACATACCCTGACTGTAAATACGCCCGCATAGAACAGAACTACCGCAGCACCCAGCAGATCCTGGACTTTACGAATTCAGTTATTGAAAACGCCAAAATCGGTTACAGGAAACATCTTTTCACAATCAGAGAAACTCCAGTAAAACCCGCAGTTCAGAGATTCTTCAGCCAGGAAGATGAAGCGAAGTCTATCGTCACAAAAATACTTGAGTTAAGAGAAAACGATATACCCTTGAACGAAATAGCAGTTCTTATGATTGCTCCGGGGGCTGCCCCCGGCAAGTGATATGTTATCAAGGACATAAGGTGTTTCTGAGCCATTAATATGGCCCTTACACGGGATATTCGGGGCCGAAAAATGAATTTAAGCTTTTTTAGC
>PUNP01000161.1 GCA_003551785.1 Candidatus Brocadiaceae bacterium
CAGGCCGCGACGGGAGAGGGTTTTTCGAATATCTTTACGATAAACAACCAGACGGGGTCGGGGTATCGGGTTTCATCGGTTAGCTCGAGGTATTCAGGTGTGTTTGCCCAAGGGGCCGATGTATCCAACGACATTACGGCGCAGATTGACTGGGCTGGGAGAACGCCCTCTCATGTTGTTTTCCAGCTTAATGGTCAGACAAAAACTGTCCATACCAACACAAGCACGGCTCAGACCAGCTACAATATGGGACAGGATCTGAATTACTCGCTCAGCGGCACCAGAAATGAGTTGCGGGTTTATGGCGTTGCTTCAGACGGTTCGCGAACAGCTATATATACAGACTACTTCTGGGGTGTGAGTTTGCCGGAATGGGCGTCCTGGGGTCCTGTCAGTACTGTTCCCCGAGCAGGCAGGGTCAACTTTAAAGGTAAAGCGAGTTTTCATGCATTCAGCATTGATGCTGTTGCCAATATACCCGATACAGTTCCAGCTATAGGCGGACAATGGGGTATTGAAACTGATCCGCTGGAGTTTTACTGGGATATGTCGGCCTATCCAATGGGTACAACTTTGGGGGCAGATTTCAGCCTTGGCGGCAGTTGGGGCGGAAGTGTCGCTGGTGGTCAGAATGCGAGAGGTTCGATTTCTTCTACAATTGGCGGCAGTGCCGGGTTTAATCCGGACTTCAATTTGCACAGCATTGATGCAGAACTAGAAGCGACAGCCGGTTTTACAACGCCCCAAGCGCGTCTTCCGCTTTGTCCTGTTGACCCATGTCCGTATTTCGAGGCGTCGGTTGATTTAGGGATTGACGGTACAGTCTCCTTTGAGCAGGGAACACCGGATTTGATTGCGGGGCTTAAATTCAAGCAAGGGACATTAACTCTGAGTACAAGGGTTGCCGGCACCATCGGAACAAATGCGGGATTACTGGGAGAAGCCGCTGGCACCATCGGCGGAAGGCCGTCTATCACATTCCAGTTCCCTCCAGATGAGAGTGATTATTGTCTGAATGAATATATTAAGAACATAAAATTTGTATTATTAGCCGAAGCCGAGGGTAGAGTGTTGTTTTGGGATAGAGACTGGACAAGGGAATTTGAAATTTATACATGTCCAGAAACTGGCACGATGCAATTTGCGCCCTCCTCGGTTCTCTCTTCGGTGTCCGGGCCCAAGATTACAAGCAGGGAATATCTTGAAGCCGATGAAGGTTATTGTGTTTTCCCATCTGAGATAGACGATATGATCGGGTTGATGTCGGTGGGCGGTCTGCCTGAGCCTATTCTCAATGTGGGACCGATGCCGGTTCCGTCCGTAGCTGCTACGGAAGATAAGGGACTTTTAGTTTTTGTATATGATGATGCTGACAAGCCGACTGGCAAGCATATGCAAATCTACTTTGCTCGCTGGCACAATGACCAGTGGACAGCACATGCCCCGATTATCGATAACTACACGGTGGACACACATCCGGCAGCGGCTATTGATGAATCAGGAACGGAAATTGTGGTCTGGATGCAGGCGCCAGAGATTACAGGAACTGAACAAGGGCCTGAAGATATTATAGACGGTTTTGAAATTGTCTGGTCTAAATATGATACTGCCGGCGATAACTGGCAGGCGCCGATGAACTTGACTAATAACGACTATATCGATGCTTTGCCGTGGTTTGACAGGTCTGTTGATGGACAGCTTCGCATCTGCTGGATGGCAAGCCCGAGCAACGCTATCACTTTATGGGATGATGACGATATTGCTCCGCTGTTAAACCTTATGGCGGCCGACTGGAACGGCGACAGCTTTGGCTCGCCTTATATGATTGCTGAAGATTTGGTTACTGCTTCACCTCCTGCAGTGGCGCGGACCGATACTCATGAATTTCTCGCATATCTGAAAGACCATGACGATAACGCTGCAACAAACGAAGATGTAGAGGTGGTGGTACGCAGCCGTGCGTTAGGCGGACAGTGGCAAGAAGATCAGTATCTTACATTTGACAGCACAATCGCCCCTATAGCAGTGGATTTGACAATTGACGATATGGGCTTGCCGATTGTCGTATGGACGGAACGGTCAGTGCCTGTAACCGTTGACGACGGTACTGAAGCTACAAAAGATCAGACTTGGTTTTCTGTGTTCGACGAAAGTGATGACGAATGGATAGAACCGATGCTGGCATTTGAATACCCCGGTATTTCCGAGCCGACTCTTTTCCGTAATGAGGCCGGTAAAATTGTTCTGTTCTGGACGGCACTATCAGAGGAGTTCACGGACATCTACTACAGCGTTCTGGATCCAAGCTATATGAAATGGTCGTCTGCTCAACAGATTACATTTGACCAGGATGCTGAGACAATGATCTCAATGACCGAAAGTGGCGGTAATATCCTGGCTGCTTTTGTCAAAAGACGAATTGATATGTCTGATCCGGATATTCCGCCTCAGATTGGTCTTTCTGATATTCATCTTTTGGAACATGTGCCAAGTCAAGACCTCTCTATCGTGGCTGAAGACATCACATTTTCACCGGCTGCAATGTACGATTTGGCGAACTTTGTGGATTATTGGCTGGCAGAGGACTGTGAAGGACCGGATTGGTGTGGGGGCTTTGACTTGCACGAAAGCGGCAGCGTTGACTGGAAAGATTTTGCCTTGTATTTCGGTGCAATAGACAATGGCCTTCAGCCGGGCCATCATGTCAAGATAGCTGCCGATGTCTATCTTGCGGGTGATTTTACCACCCACGATGTGGAAGTCCATTTTTACGACGGCGATCCTGACAATGGAGGCGAATTGATAGGTGCTGACATCATAGATGTATTGTTTCCCGGCGATAAGGAGCGAGCCGAGATTCAATGGTTTGTTCCGGCAGACAAAATTGGCATAGATCTGTATGTAGTCGTTGACCCATACGATGAAATTGAAGAAGCATGCAAAGATAATAATATAGCTATGCTGCGACCTCTCAAAGCTAATCTTGCAGCAAGAAATATCGAGATAACAGGCTCTCCAGGAACAGATCAGGTCATCGTAGGTTTTGAAATCGAAAACCTGGGCAATACCGCGGCGGAAAACTTCACATGCGAAATACGAAAAGATAGCAAAGAAGGTGAAGTTATATACTCCGGTGAAATTAACAGGATAGATGCAGGGCAAACATCAGGTTCTCAGTTTGTATGGGATGTCAGCTCTGAGGAGGCCGGCTTTAAGACGCTCGTGCTCATTGTCGATTCTGAAGACGATATTATCGAAAGAGATAAAGACAACAATGAAATCACAAAAGAGGTTGGTGTTTTTGCCGACCTGGTTGCTGAGCGATGGAGTGCAGAAATAGAGGGCGATGTTGCAGGTCTGGTTGTTCGTAACGCAGGGCCAAAGCCCAGCTTAGAGACTGTGGTGCAGGTAATACACGATGATATGATTATAGGTGAGTCTGATTTGGATGCCTTATCTTCCGGCGAATCGAAAGAGGTTGAGATTGAGCTGACTGAAGAAGTTTATCATGGCCGAGCTACATTCAGTGTTAATCCTGACCATGATCAGCAAGAGCTGTCTTTTGAGAATAATACCGTTGAGAAAATAATTGTGGTTTCACCTGACTTTGACGGTAGCGGCATGATTGACATTGGTGATTTGGTTATACTTACTCAGTATTGGCTTGAGGACGAGCCATCGGTAGATATTGCTCCACCGGGCGGCGACGGAATAGTTAATTTCCTTGACTTTGCAGTGATGGCCGAGTTTTGGATGCAGTCAGTAGATTAAAAGAGAATATTTGATCGGATTTATATGCACAGAGGTATTTAAAAATGAAGCGAATGCTATTTATTTTAACTTTGTTATGTAGCTCTATCTGCCTGGCCGGTGCACCTGAGGTGACCAATGTCACGGCCAGTCAGCGCACCGATGGCAGCGGGATTGTGGATATTACATACAATCTCTCTGCGGTCAGCGGTTGTACGGTTGCGGTAGAAGTCAGCGATGACGGCGGCAGTTCGTGGACTATTACGCCGTCGGCAGATGCGCTGTCCGGCCATGTCGGCAGCAATGTCAGCCCCGGGTCGAATCGCCAGATAGAATGGGACAGTAAGCAGGACCTGCCGGGTGAGTTTGGAACCAATTACCGGATAAAGATCGTCGCCGACGACGGCCAGGAGCCTCCCGGGCCGGGGATAACATGGGTGTCTATCAGCAATCCCGACTTTAGCGGTGATATGAGCCGTTATCAGACGACCAACGCCCAGTTCGCACAGTATCTAAACGACGCTCTTTCTTCGGGCGACATTGAGGTTGACGGCAGCTATGTCAAAGGTACAAGCGGCCCATATTCCGGCCAGAACTATTATCGACTCGACGGACCGGGACGGACTTTTGACGGTGCCACCAACGGCGGCGCATCCAGAATCAACTTCAGCGGCGGGACATTCACGGTGGACAGCGGCTTTGGTAATCACCCTGTAACATATGTCAGTTGGTATGGAGCGACGGCGTTTGCAAGTCATTACGGCTGGCGTCTGCCGACGGAGTGGGAATGGCAGGCGGTGGCCAGCTTCGATGGCGCCTACACCTACGGCTGCGGGAACACGATTAATAATAATATAGCCAACTATCGCGGCTCGCACCATCCGCACGGCACAACGCCG
>PUNP01000258.1 GCA_003551785.1 Candidatus Brocadiaceae bacterium
GATCCGGTGGTAAATAACCTATCGAAACAAGCCCCCAACCACCAGAATTCTTTATCATCTCGCCTTTGATGCGTGTCCATACATAATCTTCAATCAAAGTTTCCCTGTGGGCGATACCTAAAGAGGGTATTTCATAAGTAACTAGATTTCTCTTGGTATCTATATCAATGTTGATTTTCGCCAAAAACCTGCGAGTATGGCCATTTTCTCGAGCCGTTTCAATAAGATCGTGCTTGTCTTCCTTCTTAGGAATAATTTCATTCATATACTCCCTTAACTGCTCCTTGTCGGCAATTTTACCGTCGGCACCGGCTTTGCGTTTCAAAATCCAATCGCGTAAAAATGCGGGTATGCTGGCAGCCTTAAAAGTAGCAACAAGGCTTTGATCCTTAAATACCGTGGTTTGCGGAAAAACCGCTCTCAGCTTATCTATGTCCATTTAATTCCCTCACAAATCGAAATCCTCATCTTCTTCAATCTGGGGCCCAGGTTTATCGGTTTCTTTTACAGGTGGGGCATAGGTGGCACCGCGCTCGAAAATAATAAAAGGCACAAGCTGTTCTTCGAGTGTCGCTCCGCCATGAAGTTCAAATTTAGCGCCTCCCTGATGGGAGAATCGGTCGTAACCTAGTACTACTACATATTCACCTCTTCCATCTTCCTTTATTTCTTCGGAATGAATGACACTCTGTGCTGAATTTTTTCTGGCGTATCGCCAGTCTTCTACGGTAGATTGGGGCGGTTCCTGAATCTTTTTCGCCAAACCTTGCTTATATGCCAAAACTGCCAAACGGGAAGCACCATGATCTGAAGTTAGAATTACACGTTCAAAAAACTTAAGCTTAGTGTCAATTTCCTTCATCACTTCTTTGGCAATGTATTCTAATTCACCGGTTAAATTCTCCTCGTCAGAGCTTGGTTCACCATGCGGATGAATCCCATTATGGATAATCTGATCCAATCCTTGCAACTTTAAAACTCTCTCGACAGGAAAATCTATTTTATTGAACTGTGTCGAGGTCGGCAGAAGCGGCACTGCGTAACAATAATCTTTTATCCCTAACTTACGTTGTCTTGCCAAGTTGACGATCATCGGTATATACTCAGCTCCAAGAGCATCAACAATGAGCAGAAAAGCATTTCCGTCCTCACGGTAAGAGTTCAGCAGGCTGTCTCGCCTTTCTAGTTCATCTGGTATTTTGCTATTCCGCGCTTTGTAGTAGAATTCCTCTGAAATTGTATTCCGCTGTTTCAGTTGTCGATACTCATTGAAATAAAGATCAAGATTCTCCGATATACAAACTCCCTGCTTAGTGTCACAGTATGCGGCAAGTTCCGGAAAGACATCCATAATCCTTTTTAACTCATAATGTTCAGCTGCCATAGCTCGCCGCATGATTTCATACTTTTCAATATCCAAACCTATATTAAGCCAGGGCAAAACTGCGGAAGTTTGCTTATCTTTTGTTTTTTCAATAAAGTTCTTAACAGCTGGAATAATTGTTGAATAGTCCTGAACTTCATTCAAAGCTGCACTTCGTTCACAGGCGAATGCATGGGCCTGATCCAAAAATTCGATTGCTTTACATACATAAATATCAACAAAGCTTTCTTCTGAAAAGTTATTATCGTCCACAACATATCGTAAATAATATTCTGCCGGCGTATTATGCTTAATCAGTGATAGAAAAACCTCCATTTTATCTTTGTCTTGTATCTTCTGAAAAACTTTTATGACGTTTTCCCTTAAGTCGATATTCCCTTTCGGGAAAAAATACTTTTTTAGACTCATTCGACTATCACATATAGTATCAAAATTCTCCAATACCCACTTGGCGGCACCGTCTGAAAGCTGCCAGTCCAAATTCAAGAGGCACTTAGTAAAATTTTTCGAAGTGACTATTTGTTTTATGTTTTCCGACACTCCAGGGAAAGGGTAATCATTGAACTTTACCGAGACATAGCGGCTATTTCTGGAATGCCCATCCTCCCAGGATGACAGATAATTGCATATCGAGTATACTTCGTTGTCAATTTTATCGGCAAAATCTTCATTGATAAAAACCGGCTCATTCCCCCATGGTTGCATGAGTGGGTTATTGGACTTTACCAGAACAATGTTTTGCCCTTCATAGTACCTTGGATTTTTGATCACCCGGCCTATTTCATGCCAATCGGCAGCAAAACAAAAAACAACCGCGCCCTTTCCTGATCTATCTAAAAATGGCTTTAAAAAATGAAATGCTTCGACGACTTTTTCCTCTTTGATTAAAGTCAAATAACCATCAAGTCCGATTATCCAAGGGATTTTGCCCTTCTCGGCTATCTCATCACAAAGAGTTTCTATAACACTGAAAACCCGCGACGGCATAGGAATGAAACCATCAGCGGTTACATGTTCACTAACGCGAATTGTCTCAATTTTAGATTGATAAGCATTACGAACTACAGGCGTATCCAGGGGTGACATAATAAAAAGCCGCGACTTCCTGCATTCCTCCGGATCTTGCAACTGACGACAAAAATCCTGGATCTTAATTGCTTGTAATTTTGCCATAACTGGACCTCACTCCAATATCTCCAAACCTATCTCGGGTGATTTTTCAACCAGCGCCAGTAATTTATCCTTTGCCTGAGAATCACTCAAATCACTAACCTTGAGTACTGCTTTCTTTTTAAAATGTGATTCGTAATGCTCGTGCACGAAAGTTTCAACTGCTCTATTTAATTCCGGAGATTTCCTCCATTCATTAGGATCACCACCCAGCTTAGCAGCAAGCGCCTCCTTGAGCATTTGAGGATTAACATCCAGCTTAGAGTATCTTTCAGGAAGATAGATGCGCAGGAAATTATCACCCCATTCTTCTTCCGAGTTCAGGACTTCTGCTTCCTTTTGAAGTAAATTTATTATATCTTTTATTGCTTCTTTTTGAAAATCACCCGGTGAGCAAACAGTCATAATGACTTTGTCCGCGACGTTCTTGTCAGCGAACAAAACATCAGCGGGAAAACCCGTCGCTTCACTCCATGCTTTAGGGGATTCGGAATTGGTCTTCTCTTGCCAAACTTCAAACAATTGTCTGACCAGGGAGTTTTCCAGGAATTTTTCGATTTCAGTCCATGCAGTTTGCCTGAAATCAGCATCTGATCGATTTGAACCATTGCTCAATTCATTGTATATTTCTTTCCAATCGCTGGCGGGCATTTCCCCAAGTGCTTCTCCAAAAAGATTCTTGAGTACTTGTAACTGAACTGTTAATGAAGGATCAAAAAAAGTATGCTGTACTATTTCTGCCTGCTGAGACAACAATTCGTTGAGTGCTTTTAACTGGTCATGCTGAAGATTATCTTCTGTAACAAACTCGCTTAATCTACTAATGACAGGTTGCGTCATAGAAAGCGTTTGAATCGACACTTTATTGTTTTCAAATATTGCCCTGCGCAATCTTTCTATGGCATCTTCATAAGTTATAAAAGCCGAGATCTTGCAGATGCCGCGAACACTGCGAATAATCCTGTATTGCAGAATTATATCCTCTGCCACTGCAGCTACGTCAACCTCTTTCCATAGCCATGATGCCTCCTGTGCAAGTAACTCCTTAACTGCTACAACATAATTGTTACATTGATCTCCTATTTCCCTGGCAAGTTCAGAGAGTTGCGGCATTTCACTTTCTATATAGTTGCGAAATGCTAACTCAAAAACATCCGGCTTCAGATAGCTGCTGAGGGATTCAACAAGTCCCGGGGTTTTTATTATTTGCTCGCCTATCTTTTTAACCTTTTCAGTACGGCTTACGGAGTTCCTACTGGAGCTTTGCAAGGCTTCACACAAATCAACTATACATTCGCTGATAATTTCAACTGAAGGCTCATTTTCATTTTCGCGTATATACTTTGGCAATACCCATAGCGGAACATTGCCGGACATCTGCGGCAACCGGCCGGATAAAACGGAAAGCGTACTTTCCGGCGTTGCGTCATTATCTAGCGATAAACCAAAAGCTTTCGCTATTCCCTTTGTAAATTCTCTTTCCTCCTTAGAAAGTCGGCAAATTTGCACCTCGTCCTTCATCTTCCCGGAATTGTCGTTTTGAATCACCTTTTCAATAATCTCGCTCAAGGTATCCTGATCCAGCGGTTTGGTTATCTGGCCGTTTGTCCATTGAAGCTTTTTTTCTTCTTTTACCCACCCTTTCAGGACAAAGCCAAGCACAAAGGCAGAGTAGCCAATCTGCTGAAGTCCATAAGGATAACGGCTAAACTCCCGATACAGAGAGCTGATGGTAGCATATTTGCCTTTATAGACAGTATTTTGCAAATATTCATTGGCCCTATTCCACATCTTTGCCAATGGATGTTCAGGATTCTCATCAAACCATTGTTCTTCGAAACCTATTTCCCAATCTTTGAAGCTTCTGATTATCCCCTGGTATGCCCCAGGTGCCTCAGGAGCAGTCATGCCTGCCTTCGCCCACGCTTTCAGCGCGGAAGGAGGAACTTTATACGCTGAAGAGAAATAACCAGAAAACTCATCTACTCCTTCAGGAAAGTACGCCTTCAAATGTTTTTGCAATTCGCCCCTGAGCGTATTCCAGGTTACCTCTACTTCATAAGGATCCGCACCAGGATTGGTGTTAGTCGCATA
>PUNP01000977.1 GCA_003551785.1 Candidatus Brocadiaceae bacterium
GACGACAGCGATTTGGATATTTTGGTGGTGGTTCCCGAATCAAATCAACCACAATACAAGCGTGCCAAACAATCGTATCGGTTATTACGCGTTATAGAAGCGACAAAGGACATAGTTGTTTTGACACGGCAGGAATATCAGTATCAGGCTAAGTCATCCTTTACTCTCGCTGGTTTCGCATCCCGGGAAGGCAAAGTGCTTTATGAACACCCAGCTGCCTGAATACAGACAATGGTTGATTAAAGCTAATCCTTTCCTTTAATTCTATTATTTGAACTCAACCGTCCTTAAATTCCTTTTATAATCATTTCCGAAGCAAGGAAATTGAATTCAAAGTGGCAAAGGGAAAACCGGCTCAACAGTGTCTTGGATATCCTGGAAAATACAGTCAACAAATAGAAGGGCTGGACACTGCAGATGTTCTTGTTTTTGTTACCGTCCAGAAAGGCAAAGAAAATTATTGATTACGGTTTTACATATCAGCAACTGGAATTATCTTGCCATAAGTATTAAAATAATTATTACTTAATGCAATGTAAATCAACTAGGGAGCGACCGGATGAATATACGTACATCATTTCTCGCCAAACATCCAGTCTTTACCCGTTCAGAGCTGGACTCGGCCCTTGCTGGAGACTATTCTGGCGGAAAAGTGTTGCACTATGTTGCACTGTTTTTGGGGGCTAAACAGTGCCAGATTATGCAAAGTTGACAAATTTTAATAATCTATAACTCGTTGAATTGCTAAATGTTTCGCAATTATGCAAAGTCGAGAGCGTGGATTAAAGGGCACACTGCCCCCATCCCGGTCTTCCGGGTTTCGATTTTTTCCGGTTGTCTGTCTGTTCGGAGGCAGACAGTTCAGGAGGCCTTTTTAAGAGTCGCCGCCCGTTTCCGCAGAAAAGCCATTCTCCAGAGTTTGTGAGCTATGATTTTCTCGTACATTTCAGTCTGTACATCTTCAATTCCGCGCCGGGAAAAACTGTATAGATTGAATTTGAAGCGCAGGGTGAAAACCGCCGTTTCCACCGCGGAACGGTCGTTTCGGGCTTCTTTATATTCCGGGGAGTTCCACTCCTTTTCCGGAGTGACCTTATCCTGCTGAACCATCTAAATAATATTAGAATCTTTGTCCATCAGATGGAAGGCCTCGATAAAAATATTCTTTATTTCGGTGTCCGGAAGAGCCAGAATTCGGTTGCGGGTGTCCATAAAAAAGGTTAAAGAAAGTTGTGCCATAACGTTTTCCTTTATATTTTTGTTTTTTTTAATATATTTAAATAAAGACGTTATGGCATTTTTTCAAGCTTTTATAGATAAAATAAAAGCTTTTTTTTATTTATATTTAACACCTTTCCGGATACCCTCGGGCCAGACACCTGGGACTCGCTGTTGGCCCGCATGCCCACAATGCTCGCGGTCAGTTCAAGAAGACCATCGTATATGAGGAAGGAATGCCAAGAAGACATAGATACTGGGGAAAATATTCATGCTGCCATATCACCCGCCGCTGCCACAAGCGGCGTTATCTTTTCCTCTTTGAAATATTTGCCGAAGGCCAACCGTTGTTGTAGACCGGCTCCCAAGCCGACGGAGGCAGCGAATGGATTGAGGGGGCAACGCGCAAAGCAATATTTAACATTATAGTATGATTAAATCGGACTGCGTTTGGCTCTTAGGCGTTAAAACGTTTTTCACAAGGAGAAAAAATCGTTATAAGGCTATTTAAAGCAATATATGAAATTAGCAACATCTTTATAATAAGCAAAATATAAAAATAAGTGTAGCATCTGACCCCGATAGAAACTTAAAACTTAATACCCGAATCAGCAAGTGGTTAGCTTACGCTGATCCCGTGATAAAGCGCCACGTTCCTTTTTTTCTTTACGTCCTGTGCTTCCAGTAATCAGGATCCTGATGCAGATGCATCACCGACAATACATAAATGCCATTCGATTCCTGCGAATAAAGCACACCGAAAGGGAAACGCCGAGTCTGACACCTGCGGATATCGTCATCAAGGAGGGGCCAGGCGTCGGGGTGTTCAGCGGCCCGACCAATTGCTGAATACACTTCATGAGCAAAGTCGAATCCCAGTCCCTCCTCCCGAATTTCATAATACTCGACAGCTTCGTTGAATTCAGCTTCGGCTTCGGGGTGAAATGAGAAGGTCATTTATCAAAACGTTTCCAGATTTTGTCAAACACTTCTTCTCCTGGAACAGGCTTGACCTTTCCCGATCGTAATTCCGCCAATCGTTTCTCAGCCACTTTGGCCCACTTCTTGTCGATATCTGAGTCAGGTGCGTTTAGGGTGCGAAGAATAGAGTCCGCCACCTCAGCCCTTTCCTCAATCGGAAGAGAGGTGACCTCCTGAATAATTTGCTTAGTAGTCATCGTTTCCAACCTCAAAATAAGAGCATTTTACTTGGTAAAATAAATCGGTATTCTGTCAGTCCGACAATGAATATTAACCCAACGTTCCCATAAGCTAAGCGGCGCGAGGTAGAAGTGTTCGCCTGCATGGAGCTTGTTCAAGCTAGCTCACTTCGCAACATTAATATTTGCCGTGGATCGTGATTTCCGGGATTAAGAGAACATGATATTCTGTATTAAATGGCTGTCGCCCGAAGATAACGCCCATATAGACAAAACAACCCAATAACAATAGAATTTACCACTCCCGAAGGCAAAAGTCAAGCCACAGGAATTATTGCAAAGTAATGCGTCAGTGAAAGGTGGAGCGAGTAAATAACCACTCAGGCCAGGGGATAATCTTCTGCATTCATGCGGCACAGCGTAACTTGCGACCTGCACTATCCAGCTGTGTTTTCAAAAGATTTTTGAACCAGCCGAGAGCGGCGATGAGCACGGATAACCATTAGGGAGATTCCCCTCGTTCACCGCTCTTTTTGAGTATCCCGGGGTCTGCGTAAGCTAAGTATTTGCTGGTGAGGTTATTAGTTTTTAAGCCTGTGCTTGGAAAAATTCTTAGCGGCAAAGCTGTGAGCAAACAGGATTTCTTCTAAGCTGTTTAATGTATGCTTTTCCGGCCATAAGAACTCCGGGCGCCTTTTTACATACCTGTGACAGCTCTCAGCTGAGTCTTCTGGACTGCCTTTGTCTTGCAGCAGGTTGCTTTTTCAGCGTATCCGCTGGTGTCTTTAGTGTCCGATAATTCCCTTTACCCGAACCCGACTTAAAAAAAGCGACGGAGCAGGTTCACAATAAGCGTTAAAATTATGCTTAGCAGGATACAGCTGGTGATCGGCAGAAACAAAGAAGTTCCTCCCCTCTGAATATGAATATCACCGGGCAGGTCTCCTAAAAAAGGAATCTTCTCGGCGAAGATCAGCAACAGGCCGAGAATAATCAGGCCGATTCCCAGAACTAAAATCACTAAACCAATTGAACGCATAAGCACTTCTGACGTTTATTCACAAGGCAATCATTTATTGAGACTGCTGTGGGAAGATTGATAACGAATTCACCGCTTTGGGCAATCAGTTCATAACTGTATGTTGCCGATCTTATGGCAATACCCGGAATCACGAGATTAGCGATGCTCACGTTAAATGTCTCTGCCAGGGTTATAATGTTCGGTTGACCCTTTTCGTCAACACAACTTATAAGAGCAGCGGGTGAAGGATATACGGGGCGGTGAGGACTGATACTGCATGATGATTATCATCGCGAATTGACAGACACAGTGTCCAAGGAAGAACTTATCGAAAAATCGTTTATGTTTCTCTTGGAGCGGGAGCCGGTGGGCGCGATTCTTCCGAGCTTCAAACTCCAGGTGATATCCAATTACTTTGCTGAATACGAACGGGAGATTAAGAAGCAGTCCTGAAGCGAGGGATTCACGAAAAAATCTGTGTCAGCCTCCCCTATAATCTCGAATTTACGAATGACTGCACTTGCCGTCTTATCGTCCTTGCGGAAATCTTCATAGGACATTCCTTCCACAAACGAATCAATACTTTCTATCGCGGCTAAAATATCCTTAAGGTACAGGCTGTAATTTCTCATACCGCTATTGCCTCATTGTAAACTGAATTCTGTAATTCTTCGCGCAGAGCCCCTTTAGGCACTACGTCTACTTTTTTCCCAAATACTTCTTCCAGATATATTGTTAAGCCGCTGAGATCAAACAAGTCAGCTTCATCTTCAAAATCAACCAACACATCGATATCACTATCAGCTGTCTGTTCTCCACGAATGTTGGAGCCGAAAACCTGAATGCTTTTCACCCGAAATCTGCGGAATATTTGCGGTTTAAGCTCACGCAATTGTTGTAGAATCTCTTCTGTTGATAATAAAGTCATACACTGATTCCTTCAGACATTACACCTGTAATGGAAATCTACTGTCACGTTCCTGAAAGTCAAACCTTCTTGTTCTTGCAAGTGCTCGCTTGCAGCTGTCATCATTAAGCTTGCTTTTACCCTGATTGGTTGCTATATTTATTTCAAACAATAGCTGATTAAACACATGTGGAAAAAGACCTAGCCTGATTAATCAAGCTAAGTTTCGGTAAATTCGCAATTTTTTCTGTCAATTATATATTTAGGTCATGCAAGACACCAAACATTTTTTGGAAATGTTAAAAGAACGCAATATCCGAATCGAATGGGTCAATGATACAA
>PUNP01000789.1 GCA_003551785.1 Candidatus Brocadiaceae bacterium
CCGCCCATTATGTGCTTTGTCGTGTTGTTAAGTGAATGATAAAACCGATTGACATCGATTTCATCTTTTGCTTCAATTTCATTCGGAAAAACATTAATTGTGAAAACATGTACGTTTTCGAGTTCTTCAACCAGACGGGCATTTAAAACGACATCATGCAACTGTGTCGGACGCCGCTCGCCGCTGTCGGGGTCGAGAACATAGATAGCTGTTCCCCCGGTTCCGTAATGCACCCGGCTTTTTTCAAGAACCGCATCATAGGTTCCATCGCGCCCGTGCAGCGTAATAGAAGAAGGGTTCGATTCTATCGCATCCTCCACCATACTTCGCGGAAGTTTAACGATGTTATTCGCTTCATCAACATTCGCCCCTGCCTTTTTGAATGCTTTCAGGGCACCGGGGGAATAAACGGCCGTTCCGGATTTTTCGAGGACTTCGAATGAAGCTTCAGCTATTTGCCGCGCATCCGAATCGGAAAGCGGCTTGTAGATACCACCCGGCAGGCCGGGTTTCCTGTGATCATTTCTCATTTTACTTAACTCCTAAAAATCAATAAATTTGTCATAATAAATCATTAAATCAAGAATGATGATTCTTATGCAGACATCTATTCTCGATAATACCTTCTACTCCTTCATGATTAAAAACATGTTCAACTTCATCGGCGGGACAGCGATGATCCTTCAGACGCTGCTGTAGAGGCTGGAGATATTTTTCCTCCCCCAGTTCACGTTTTTTCAGTCCGGCATGGGCTACCTCAAGCATCTCGGCAGCAAAATCGGCCAATTTCAGCCCTTCCACCTCCCCTTCAATAGCACGTCGGCAAGCCTCTTCGCGCGCATCGCGAAGTTTATCCCAACTGTAATCCTGAATAACCTCATGCGCTTTATCCTGTGCGGAAGTGAGACCGAGCGTGAGTGCGGCTATCGTATGCAATTCCCCCGGCGGCTGTTGATCATTCAGTCGATTCTCCACTGTATAATAGTGGCTGAGTCGCGCGTTGTACCAATAACAAGTTCCGTGGAGGTCGATATCCTTCTTTTCGGGAGCAACATCGACTTCCTCCCCGTTAATATCCTTTCCGGTAGCCTGTTCTTCTTCATAATATTCAGCAAAACCGTCATATTCGGTAAGTACGACAGGTTTGCCGTCGCGTTTGACATAGACCGGCTGGAAATCGGAGATAGTCTGCACGTAATCTTTCAGGTCATCAAAAGACTTCTCGGGGATGCCAACACGTCCCTCTTCAGGCATCCACCAATCCCAGAACTTCTCAGCTACACATTTATAATTGGGGTCCAGAGAGCCACGCCACACATTGGAATGAGCGGTCAGGGCAACCTGTGCAGCGCAAAACCCGTTCAGAATATTCACAAGCGGTATAGCTTCTTCCTGATCAACACTTATGTGAACATGACTGGCCGAATTTATAGTGAACAGATGGAAGTCGTCGCCATGTTCCTCCGGAATGTGTTCATTGGAGCCGAACACTTTGTCCCAGACGCTTGTCCTGCTGCGTTTCATCAGTAACTTTTCACTCGGAGGGGTGAGCGGCTGAATCCCATAGCCGAGAAAATGAACCTCCTCACGGTCGGCAAATTCTTCAAGCTCCACGACCAGGTCGTCTATCTCCTCGGTCAACTGATGCAGATCAGGCACATGAGCCAGCGAGAATTCCGTTTTACAATATCCCGTTTCGCAAGAGGCGACGGTATCATTCTGGTCTCCCGGCCTGGTTGCACCGATCACATGTCCGGAGCCGGAATCCTTTTCGGGTGTCCAGCCACGTTCTGCAAGATATTCCCATAATCGCTCTATCGTGGGATAATCCACGGCATTTCCTTCGGCGTCAACCAACGGGAATTTCAGCTCTGCACCAATCCGGCGCTCTTCATGCTCTCGCTCGTCAAGAGCGTTTTCAAAACCTTCTTCGAAATGTTCATGTATTTCTCTCATGCTAATTCCATCCTAAATTTCAGGTAGTGGAAAGCTGCTAATAATTAAGTACGAATGCTTATGTTCGGAATTTACGTCTAAGGTTGGATATCTATATATCATCCTGCAAAGAATTTTTCAATTCTTCAAGGAGATTAAACACTTTAGCGGTGAGCTTTTCGTCTAAACTGCCGGCACCGCACGAGGGGGTGAGAATAGAATGCTGCAAAAGCTCCTCACGCTTGAAGCCTTTTGCTTCAAGTGCATTGATAGATTCATTAAAGCGTTCTGTGAGTGAATCGGGAGTTTCATTTATCACAGCGTCGGTTGTAGGGACAATTCCCCAGGCGATGACGCCCTGGTCGTCAAGGAATCGCCTTAAATCACTGCTGTATAGTGCCAGTGTTGCGCCATATTGATAGGCATCGAAATTCAACACATCGACACCGGAGCGCATAGCCATCCCCCAATCGCTATTACCGCACACATGCAATCCTGAGAATGCGCCGTTAGCTGACAGTTCGGTAAAAACGGCGGATAGCATATTTATCACGTCATCTTCCGATATACCGACATAAGAGCTCGAACCATAGGCCGAAAGAACCGGTTCATCGGCGAATATGATTACGTTTTCCACGCCAAGATTTTTAAGCATAGCTGCCTGCCGGCAAGCGTTGCGGGAAAGCATTTTTACCGCTGCATCGCGGAGTTCGGTATCGGCGTAAAGAGTTTTGCCTTCAGCTCCGGATATACCGGTACTAAAAGTCAAAGGGCCGGTTACCTGTCCCTTAAGAGCTGCGGGCAAAGTTCCACTTTCACTCTTTTCACTCAATGCATTGCAAAATGCAAAAAAAGCTGGTGCCGATTCGTCATCAAGCTCAAATTCGGCGGCGTCCTCGGTTAAATACTTTGCATAAAAATGTTCCAGTTCACCATATTTATCGGAGATATCCAGCACGGCATCCTGCTTTTCAGTATCCCAGCGCACACACGGCATGTTCGCTGAAAACTGGGGGATCATTTTCTCGGTCGGATGGCGTTGCGGCAATTGCGGCCAGAAAGGTGTATCCAGCCCGCATTCAAAAACAAACTTAACGGCCCTGTCCGGGTCAGTGAATGGCAGGCTTCCGATACCGGTTGTTGATATTTTTCCTGTAAATGGATTATCCATAAATATGTCCTTCCCCCCAAACTACATGCTTATATGTCGTCAGCTCCGGCAGTCCCATAGGCCCGCGCGCATGGAACCTGTCGGTCGATATACCGATCTCGGCCCCCATCCCCAGGGTTTCGCCGTCGCAGAACATAGTTGAAGCATTCGCCAGCACTACGGATGAGTCTACCTCACGTATAAACCGCTGGGCATCGGAATAATTTTCGGTTACTATGACGTCCGTATGCGCGGAACCATAGGCGGCAATATGTTCCATAGCTTGCTCTATCCCGTCGACCATCCGCACGGAATATATTTTATCAAGGTATTCCGTCCCCCAATCACCGTCTGTGGCCGCAACAGTTTCCGGATGCAGTTTTCGAATCCTTTCACATCCCCGCACCTGGATCCCGTTTTCTATCAACTTCCCGACCAGTTCGCCGGCCCAATCTTGATTAGAAGAATCGATTAAAACGGTTTCTGCGGCATTACATACAGCCGGCATCAGCAATTTGGAATCGAGAGCAATATCCAGGGCCTTTTTGCGGTCTGCTTCCCGCCCGATATAGACACCGCATACTCCTTCATAATGTTTAATAACGGGTATTTTTGACTTTTCGGCTACGACCTCGATGAGCTTTTTCCCGCCTCTGGGGATGACCAGATCAATAGCGCTTGTTCTATTTAATAAATCGTCAACATCATCGTGCGAAAGCTGCACGACCTGAACGGCGTCAGCGGGCAATTCGGCCCGTTCAAGGGCGGTTTTCCACAACTCATCCAGTAGTTTATTGCAGTTAGCTGCTTCGGAGCCACCTTTGCATATAATCGCATTACCGCTTTTAAGTGCAAAGGCTCCGGCATTAACGGTAACATGGGGGCGTGCTTCATAAATCATAAGTATAACGCCGAGCGGCACCTGCATGCGCCCCACTAACAACCCGTTTTCGGTACGCTGCATTTCTTTCACCTGTCCCACCGGATCGGGAAGACGGGCTATTTTTTTGAGAGAGCGAATCCTGCCGTCGATTTTAGCTTCATCGAAAACTAATCGATTAACTAAATTTTCCGGTACTCCGTCGCGTTCCGCATTATCCATATCTTTTTTGTTCGCTGCCACTAACCGTTCCTTGTTTTCTATCAATAGATTGGCTAATTCGAGCAAACACTTATTTTTTGATGCAGTATCGGCTTGCGAAAGTGTTGCAAACGATTTTCTGGCATCTTCTGTAATCTTGTCGGCAATATCCATTATGTTGCTGCGGTAATTAATAGTAAAAAAACTTCAATGTGATAGTTCTGTGCGCCCATTTTTGCGCAAAATTCTGCAATTTATTGAGATTCTAACACAAATCAGAATAAAAAACAAGTAAAGAGTCAAGAGGTATTTGCGCTGTAAGTTTTTTTTGCGTATCAGGAATCCCGGAATTCCCTTATATTTTCCCTTAACCCGCTTATTTCACGCGTATTCAGTGGTGCATATGTGGCAAATGTCAAACGCCGCTGTATTCGTATACTGCAAGTGCAGACTTTTGCCACATATGCGCCGCTGAATAC
>PUNP01000523.1 GCA_003551785.1 Candidatus Brocadiaceae bacterium
GGCCAGATACTCGGCAGCGCGGCAAGCAAACCGAGCACGGCGGTCAAAATCAGCATAACCAGTGTTGTCCACCACGGGTGTTTCAACGCAAAATCTGTGATTTGTGTTCCTTTATTCATTCGTTCCTCTTAAAACTTTTAAGCGCTTAGATTCCGTACATCGTTAACAAAATGATGTACAGAAATAAAATAAAAATCCTTATTGCCTTGAAAAGGCATAACATAACAGCCCAGGGTGTAAGCCCTGGGAAAACGTCCAATTCCCCAAAGACCCGTACTGTAAGGACGGCACATACCGCCACGTATTCGCGCATATCGTTTACGCAACCCTCCGAACATCGCAGAAAAACATCCAATGATGCAGCGTTCTTACAGGACGCGGTTTGTTGGGTTGCGTTCGCGTTCCCAGGGTTCACACCCTGGGCTGGTATGTTGTGTCCTTTCAGGACACGGCGGATATATCAATATTGTCCGTTTTTTTAACTTTGCAATGCACTGCGCCGACAGGCGCCCCGTTTTCAGAGCGAAGTCTCTGAAAACGCGTAGTATCTTAATTGTAATATACTTGTTTTTTGCGAAAATCCCCCGTTGCTGGTCGTTGGTTGCTGGTAAAAAGGCATCTACGCTTATATGGATAATGGGGCAACCTTTTCTCTTTTAGTGGCTGCTGTCATTTGCCTGCTTCCGTTTTACCGACTGACAGTATTATAGAACCAAGCATTCTGACTGTCAAGTTGCGTAATCTCATCCACGACTTACGAGCTAGTGGTGGAAAGTTATGCAAGTGCTGAAAAATAGTGCGCATCCGATTATCTTTTGGTTTGATAATCGAACCAAATTTTTTTAACCAAAGGAAAATACAGGAATTTGCGCCAAAAAGTTCAAAAAGCGCGAAAATTTCTTAAGAATTTGCTTTGGGATAAATGCAAAAGAATGTACATCGCAAATTCTTAGCGCTTAAAGTGTAATTGACATAAATATCAAAAAATTATAAAATTATTTCTATCTATAATTAGCAAAATACTGACAATTTCAACTCGGCTATTTTTTTCCTTAAGATATTAAAAGGAGGTTGAATATGAGTATGGTTAATTTGCATAAATTTAACACCCCATACCCTAATCCACATGATTATGGTAACTGGCGCGCCTGTATGGGAGTTCCAAATGGTAACGAACTCAAACCTATCAAGGAAGACCTTAAAAAGGATAAAGAGAGATACACCAATCGGCTGCCTTATTGCACCAAAGTAGATATGGCATGGATGGTGTGTCTGCAAAAAGCCGATGTTCTGGACAGGGAAACTACGGCCAAAGTGCTGGAAGGCTTACAGAAGCTTCTTGACTCGGGTGACAAAGGGCGGGGAGGTGAAGTTTCTCTGATACCGGTTCTCGATAACGATGAAGACCTGGCCAGTCTGATCAATCTGGGGCGCACTATGCAGGAGCCAATGGGGCGATTACAACTGCGGGATCAGATGATAGATTTCTTTGATTATTATTTTGGTTTTATGGATACAATCCTTGCCTTTGCCGAAGAGAATGCGGATGCCATCATGCCGGGGCATACCCATTTTTCGCAGGCCAATCCCATTACGCTTGCCAATTATCTGCTTTCCATCTTTGACAATATGCACCGCGGTCTTGATCAGCTCGAACTTTCTTATAAGCTGATCAATAAAAACAGCGGCGGCTGTGGTGCCACCTCCGGCACGGTGTGGCCGGTGGACCGGGCGTATCTAACCGAACTTCTGGGGATGGATGATCTGGTGGAAGTAACCTATGACTGTGAGGCAAGCCGTGATCACATTATGCACATGATGTTTTCGCTGGCGAATATTGTCACCACGCTGGACAGGTTTACACTGGATGTGGAGATTTGGGGCCTGGAAGAGATAGATATGATCCGTATGGATCGCCGTTATGGTGGCAAGAGTTCGATGATGCCTCAGAAATGCCATAATGGGGCTGTTGAGGATATCCGTAATGATGTGTCTGTTTTTTTGGGAACCATGATGGAAGGAGTATTCCGTATGAAAGGCGAACCCCATGGTGATGTTATACCTATGTTCAAGTTTCCCGGGACGGGTGTCGATGCCCTGTCCGATGCCAAATCCATCATACGTATATCCGAAGTGTTCATACAGAATTTGAATCCACGAAAGGACAGAATGCTTGAGCATGTGCGCAGAGGCTATTCCTGCATGACCGAGGTTGTGGTATACTTGGTGCGCCATTTGGGCTATGGTGGCCGCCGGGCACACAGAATATGTGCACATTTGGTGCGTATAGCCCGTGATCGCGGGATTGAGGCACCGGAGCTGACCGGTGAGATGCTGGATGAAGCCGCAAGAATGTGTGAGGAAGAACCTCCTGGCATGGGTACCGCTGCACTGCAGAAGTGTCTTGATCCTGTGGAATTTATCAAAAATCACAGTAATACAGGCGGCCCCGCCCCTTCGGAAACCGAGAGAATGGTGAAAAAACGAAAACAGGTGATTAATGCGGCCAGGCTGCGCCAGGATGAGCGGCGAAGGCGGGTAAAAGAAGGCGAAGAACTTTTGACAAAAGAGGTCGAATCGATTTGTGAGTGATAAACTTTTCATATTTAAGGTTTAATCTATAATGTCCATCGCACGAATTCTTTCCGAACTGGTTTTGGAAACAAAGAATGAGGATATTCCGCATTCTAGTTATGATGCTGCAACAATGATGTTTCTGGATACGCTTGCATGTGCATACGCCGGCATGCGGGCACCGGGGATGGCTGAGCTTATCGGGCTGGAGAAGGAGTTGAGTGCAGAGGGGCACGGGACCGTTTTGTTTCATCCCGTGAAGCTCACCTTTCCCTCTGCCGCGTATTGTAATTCAGCGATGATCCATGCCCTTGATTTTGATAACAATTATCCATACGCTGATATTCATATACTCTCTATTGTTGTTCCTGTTGCGCTGGCCTGCTCGGAGTCACGAAAACATTCTGGCCGTGACTGCCTGAGTGCCATAATTCTGGGTGTAGAGGCTGCGGCACGCATAGCGAAGCCATATATTAAGTCTAACCGTGCTCATCATTATTTTTTGACTACCTCGCTTGTAGGAGGCTGGGGCGGTGTGGCGACGGCTGCGCGGCTGCTCGGGTTGTCTGTCAATGAGACGGTCAATGCAATGGGCATCTATTATGCTCATACCTGCGGTAACCGGCAGGCGCTGCTGGAGAAGAAACTGACCAAACGCATGCAGCCGGCCATTGCAGCGAAGGCAGCGCTTTACTCCGTTTTGCTCGCTCAAAAGGGCTTTGATGGACCGGAACATACTTTTGAGGGCAAGGGGGGATTCTATCGTTGTTACACACAGGACCCGCCACCGGAGGAAGAAGACTTCCGCCGGCCCGCGGACCCCTTCGGTATTGAAGAACTCATGGTGAAACAGTTTCCTACCTGCGGCCAGCATCATGTGAATATTATTTCGGCTTTACACCTTAAACGTCAACATGATATTTCTTATGAAGACATATCAGGAGCGGAGTTTTATCTGCGTGAAGGTGGCAACACTCTTGTAAGTATGCCGTTCAGCATGGAAGGGGTGAATCCCCAGATAGCAGCCCAGTTTTGTGCACCCTATGCCATCGCACTAGCGCTGAATCACGGTGAAGTTCATGTTCGCCATTTTCGCAATGAGGCTATTGTTAGAGACCATAAAACTATTGACCTTGCCAAAAGAATCGTGGAGCGCGAGCATTTTGAGGATATGAGGCTGGAAAAATACCCTGTTAAAGAACAGGGTTATAAATATACCAAAGTGATCCTGCGCGATGGAAGGGTCCTGGAGCATGGTTCTTCCAATAATGAGGTCGTCAATATTCCGATGGATATGTCCGGTGTAAAGGAGAAATTTCGCCAATGTTTTTCTCTGCACGGCAGGCAGGAATCGGCCGATCAGATCATCGGGGCCGTGGAAGGTTTGCGGGAGATGGACGATGCAGGTGAATTTCTCTCTCTTTATGTGGAATGATGATTCTCAGCTACAGTGGGCACGGTCGGGATGCCACGGATTTCACTGATGAGTTACGGCCTCAACGATAGAAATCTCTTTTTCACTTTGGGCCTTGACCATGTATTCCTTCAATCTGCCTGCGTATGTATCCCGGCCGATCGGTGGTGATCGAGTCCACGCCAAGGTCGGCAAATTTTTTCGCTACATCCCCGTCGTTAATAGTCCAGGCATGAAATTCATAGTGGTTTTCAGCGGTGAAAACAAATTCAAGAGGGGTGCCCCCCCCCGCATTGTCAAACAATTTCTCCCGCTTAATAATTGACAAACGCGACAAAAACTGCTACAATAGTCAATAGTTTAGTTGAATAGTTTCTCACGTTTTAATAAGGAGGATTTATCATGAGTGAAAAAGTCTTTGAACTGAGCGATGCAGAGTTTGATGAGAAGGTTATTAAAGCTGATAACCCCGTGATGCTTGATCTTTGGGCGCCGTGGTGCGGGCCGTGCCGGATGGTAACACCGATAGTGGAAGAACTCGCCGATGAATATGACGGTAAAGTCGATTTTTATAAGCTGAATATCGATGATAATCAGGAGACCGCAGCTCAATACGGCGTAACGTCCATCCCCACTATCCTGTTTTTTA
>PUNP01000440.1 GCA_003551785.1 Candidatus Brocadiaceae bacterium
GACGCCTTGCATTTTGACGCGCCGTCGTTGCGGGAGTTCGGCCGCCGGTTTGCGCTTGTCTATCAGGAAATCAGCACTGAATAAAACTAATTAATTGAATGAAGGAGAATGATGAATGAGCATACCATGGAAATTTATCTATGCAGCCGATATGCAGCCGGGATCGCCCAGGTCATACCGGTTCAACCCGGCCTGGGCGGAAAACTGGCAGACGGCGCGCCCGCAGATTATGGAGCTTGAGCCGGAGTTTATCCTGATCGGCGGCGATGTCACTCGTGACGGTTCGATCCACCAATGGGAACTTGAAGAGATGAAGGCCGATTTCGACGGTATGGGCATCCCCTATCACGCCATTCCCGGCAATATGGATACCGGCAATAAGCACACTGACCGGCAGGGCGCACGTTCAGACAGAAACGACCTTGATCTGAATATCACGTCGGAACAACTGCAACAGTTCGAATCAGTGTTCGGGCCGAGCCGGTGGACGCTGACACATAAGAACGTGCGGGCCTCCGGGTTCTGCGATATGCTGCTCGGATCGGGGCTGCCGGAAGAAAAAAAACTGTGGAGCTGGCTCGAAAAACAGGCCCGCCGCCCGAAAATTACTCATAATATCTGGCTGATGCATTATCCGCTCTTTATCGACAGCATTGACGAGCCGGAGTTCGACATTAGCGGGGAAGAACATTATATGGACTGGTATTTTTGTATCGATCAGGGATCGAAAGGGAGGCTGCTGGATATGCTCAAAAAAGCGGGTGTTACTCGGGTGATCACCGGCCACATCCACTGCCGCAAGGAATACGAGGTCGAAGGTATCAAATTCGATCTCGCCCCGGCTACCGCCATGGGCCAATGGGAAGACCGATGGCCGGACGGCGACGCTTCACTCGGTTTTTTTGAATATACCGTGGACGGAGACCGTATGGAAAAGCGATTCGTTCCGCTCGAAAAGGTCTCAAAGCGAACCGACGGCTACGGCCCCGGCGGTCATCCGCTGCCTGAAGCGCGCGATTATTCACTGGCCTGGGAAAAAGGAGGATAATCATAATGCTCAGTTATCATGTATTTCTCAAATTAACGATAAGCATCTCTATAGGAAAGTAAACAAATGAAAACTGCACATTCAAATCAGCATTCGGCTCACATTAAAAAAGTTCGTGAACGGTTGAAAAAGGAATACGAAGACTTGCTATCGAGGAATCTGGAACGCTGGCAGTCGAACGATGACCCTGTGATGATGTGGCTGCTTTATCATGCACATTACCTCTTTGTGACTGGAGGAACACGCTGGGCTTTGGATCCGAAACTGCCTTCTGAAATTATTTCCGGTATATCTGAAAACATGCGTTTCACCCATCCTCTGGAGGATTTGTCTTTTATTCTGCTCTCTCATCGGCATTCCGATCACCTGGATATCCCACTTTTGAAATTTCTCAGTGAATGTTCCGTGCGTTTTGTCGTGCCGGACCATATGCTGGACGTGATCATGGAGAGGGTCGATCCGCCGCAGGAACTCGTGACAACTGCTGTTACTGGTGAACCGCTTAGTATCGACGGCGTGCGTATCGTTCCCTTCCCCGGCCTGCACATAGTCCGGGAAGCCGATGGAGTTGTGCGGGGAGTTGAATGCACCGGTTACGAGGTGGAGACGCAGGGCCGGCGCCTCCTTTTCCCGGGCGATGTTCGTGATTATGACGCTGCGGCGATCGCCAAAAGGGCATCTGTCGATGTCCTTTTGGCGCACCTGTGGCTGGGACGAGGGAGCGCGGGGAAAGATTCTCCGCCGCTGCTGGATGAATTCTGCCGTTTTGTCACCGCATGCCGTCCCCGAAAAATTGTTCTGGGTCACCTTTACTCATTTCAACACGCTGATTCAGATATGTGGACTGAACGGCATGCCAATATGGTGCGTGACCGGCTAAAGAAATATGCACGCCATATTGACGTTGAAGCGCCAATTGCTGGTGATGAACTTGTTTTATAGTAAATACCAGTTGTGATTATTATTTCTTTCAACCTTTATTATAGGTGCAGTTATCAATGTTTATCGACATTCATGTACACACCCGGTCGGTTCCAGGCCCTGAAAGGTGGGGTAAACAGGCTTATGCCACCCCCGAGCAGTTGATAGAACGTTATGATGAGATCGGTATCGAGAAAGCCGTTCTCCTGCCCGGCGTCAGTCCAGAATGCTGCTTTGTGCCGCAGTCGAACGAAGACATTCTCGATGTCGCTGAACGGTTTCCGGACAGGTTTATTCCGTTTTGCAATGTTGACCCCCGCGCTATGACGAATTCCGTCGATGCCCCGCTTGATGAGATTTTAAGTTTTTATAAGTATAAAGGATGTAAAGGAATAGGTGAAATTACAGCCAATCTTCCTGTTAGGGATCCGAAAGTACAGAACCTTTTCAAGCATGCGGAATCGGTTGGGCTTCCCCTGACATTCCATCTTGGCGCCCAGCTGGGTGGACTGTACGGCCTGTATGATGAACCCGGTCTGCCTCAGCTCGAACGCAGCCTTCAGAAGTTCCCTGATCTCATATTTCTGGCCCATTCCCAGACATTCTGGGCGGAGATGGGGACGTTGGATACCCCCGGTGACCGTTACGGTTATCCCATGTATCCGGTTCGTGAAGAGGGGGTGGTGCCAAAATTGATGCGGCGGTATCCGAACCTCTACGGCGATCTCTCCGCCGGCAGCGGCTGCAACGCCCTCAAGCGCGACCGCGAGTACGGGATCAGGTTTATCCACGAGTTCCAGGACAGATTGCTGTTTGGCACCGATATATGCGCGCCGGATACGACGACACCCCTGGTGGATTACCTGCTTCTTCTTAGAGAAGAAGGGGATATATCGAAAAAAGTTTTCGAAAAAATTGCACGGACCAATGCCATTAAACTCCTGGGGCTGTGATTTTTTTAATTGTTTTTTTTTAATTGGTTTAATTGGTTTAACCACGGTAAGCTTTTGCTTAGAAGTTGTTTATATTATAAAAAGTACCCCTAAGTGTCCTTAGATCCTTTTTTCAGGGGGTGCTTTGGGGCTGTAAGAATATTTAGATAAATGCTCAAGTTTTTTCAGGAGAAAAAAGAAAATGAAATTTTTTATCAATACGGACCTTGAGGGTGCAACCGGAGTCTTTAAGTTCCGCCAGACAAAAGAGCGCGGGACTCCTGAGTTTTACAGTGCGATGAAACTGTTGATGGGGGATGTCGCTGCTGTCGCCGAGGGGTTGAAACAGGCCGGAGCGACGGAGATTATTGCCCTGGACGGACATAATGGCGGCAATAACTTTATCCCGGAATGCATGGTTCAGGGCGTAAAATATGTTACCGGAAAGCCCCGGGACCATGCCTGCTGGGGGCTGGATGAGTCGTTCGACGGCGTTATTCTCCTGGGTTTTCATGCTATGAACGGAACTCCGGACGGTGTACTGCATCATACCCAGAGCTCGACGGCCGAACGTAAATACTGGTATGACGGGACGGAACGCGGCGAGATATTCCAAAGCTCCGTCGTCGCCGGACATTTCAACGTGCCGGTGATCATGGTGACCGGCGATGAGGCGGCATGCCGTGAGGCGCGCGCTACGCTCGGAGACAACCTCACGACCGTCGCCGTCAAAAAGGGCATCAGCCGCGAAGCTGCGATGCTGATGCCGCCCGAAGATACACGCCCTATGCTGATTGAGGGGGCGAAAAAAGCCGCTGCTTCGGCGCATGAGCGCCGGCCGCTTAAGCCTCAGTTTCCTCTGAAACTGAAGATGCGATGGATCGATGCCCATAATCAAAATCCGGACAGTCCATACTTTATAGAACGGGAAACGACCGTCGAAAACGGCCTCGATATACGAACCGGAACACTGAACGCAGATCAATAGCGCACCTCACGAAGCAAAAATTTGACTTAACCCTAATACGGGCTATTACATTTTTATTTTTTGTTACTTTAACAGGAGACTTTACTTATGAATAACGATTTTGTACAACTTGGTAAAACGGATTTGCTTGTTTCTCGGATTTGTTTTGGTTGCTGGCAGCTTTCTCCGAAGTATTGGGGAGAAATTGACCTCGAGCCATGGCGAAAAGCAGTTGCCAAAGCTCTGGATGTTGGCGTTAATTTTATCGATACCGCCGATGCCTACGGAGATGGATACTCGGAAAGCGAGCTCGGCAAGTTCCTCAAACGTGAAAACCTGCGTGACAGGTTTATTATCGCTACTAAGTTCTATTGGAATTTCGAAAAACAAGAACGCCATCCCGATACGCGGCATGATTACATTATCCGTGAGTGTGAAGCTTCGCTCAATAGACTGCGTACAGACCGGATTGACCTTTACCAAATTCATGCCTGGGACCCGCTCACGCGGCCGGAGGAAGTTGCCGCCGCTATGGGAAAACTCAAGAAGGAGGGTAAAGTGCGCTGGATAGGGGTAAGTAACCTGAATCCCGAGCAGATGCGGCTCTACCTCCGCCACATGGACGTGGAATGCCTCCAGCCGCTGTATCACCTCGCCGCCAGGGGTGTTGAGTCCGCCGAACTGCCGTTCTGCCTCAGCCGACGCATTAGAGTGATTACTTATTCTTCACTCTTCCGGGGGATTCTTTCCGGTAAGTA
>PUNP01001031.1 GCA_003551785.1 Candidatus Brocadiaceae bacterium
ATACCGTTACAAGAATGTCCAAATGAATGGGCATATGTTCAAAGTCTCAAAATTTTGCGAGTAAAAAACGACGCACTTTACAAACGGTTGCCCACCCCGGCACTGAGGCTGGGAATATATATAAAAAATGCCCTGTTTTTTCCATAAGTTTAGGATGCTTTTTCAGAAATCTAATGCGCCAGCCGGATTTTGCAAAATTGATTAACCTGTATTTTAATATCCAAAATGGACGCAACATTCGGCTTTTTCTTGATAAAATATACTCTTCATCAAAGTCGAATTGTGGGGCTTTCATTCCTTTTTTCCTAAGCCATCTATGACGGGCGACGTTGGGGTACAATTTATACTGAATAAGTCCCCTCAAAACGGGATCATCCTGGACACGCTCAGGCTCCAGTTCACGATATGTAATAGCCTCGGCATTTTTAGCGTTTTCAAGCATTTCTTCCCCCCTTCTACTCCGACAAACAATTAGTGTCTCAGGAGTCAGCCCTCTGTGATTGTCACCCAGTGTAATATCTGACAGCCAATTGCTGCCATCAGGACATAGATTGCATCGGTTGAGTGAAAAAAAAGGTACCGCAACATCAAGCCAGGGATATAAAGGCTTTTCTACTGCGCTCCCATCCGCTTTTTCAAATCTTGTGCTGCCAGGGTAATCTCCATACCGCCAGGCGACAAATTTCGCGTCGCCGGGATATTCCAATCCCAAAGTTGATGCTATAGCTGAAAGAGCATCATAACTTTGAATTTGACCGCAAAAAAGCCCGATTTTAAATACCTTATTTTCTCTGAGTTTTGGAAACTGCTCACAAGCGCGCAGCCATCCTCCAAGTTGACAGGGTGTCGATACCATGGCAATGCGGCGAGGTTTCTTTAAGAGTTCGGGGATAACCTTGCTCAGAACAGGTACGGGGCCGTATTTGCTCATCATTGCATCAAGAATATTCTGCCGGTTATGCGTTAACTTCGCAACCGGACGTTCGTTTTCCATGCCGACCACTACGACATCGTCCACCTGATCCTTATCGAGAAGATGCAGAAGCAGAGATGTGGCGATACCTCCAGTAGCGGCCCCACTTCGGATATTCGGGTCTTTTGAGTGACCTATAAGATAATTGCGCACCGGTCCGCGCTCTGGTAACATGGCAGTATCTTTTTCGCAACGCTGTTTTGCCCACTCAACGACCGGATACCCCTGCCCGGGGCAGACCGCCAAACAATGACCGCAACCAGTACACTTATTTTCATCTAAAACAGGCTCATGGCTCTTCTGGATATCTATACTCAGCGCTCCGGTCGGACAAACTCCGACACATGCACCGCATCCACAGCATAAATCGGGGCTAAGAACCGATTCTTTGAATTCTTGGATTTTTTTGCAATGAATTTTTTGTTTTTTGGGCATGTATTAATTTATCTATTTTCTTCTTTTGTTTTCAGAAGATTTGCATCTTGATATCTTATTAAGGTAAAGATCCTCATTATTTCATCTTTGGAAAATCTTGAAAGAGTTATAAAAAGCAGCAGGCAACACACGGTCAAAAATGATGATTCTGCCCATCCTGTAGGGACTATCCTAATACGTAAAACGGTCATTATTATACCGGTTAAGACCGCAGACTTGTAGGTAAGGGGTATTTTTTGCATAATTCTCAGTGCATAAAATACATAAAAAACCCCGGAAAGAGATGCGATAGAAACACTTACCATCCTCGCACTCGCAATGCCAAACACTCCATAACGCGAAATAAGGATAAAAGTTAATATGAATTGGAGAGAAATCATACCCGACTGCTGGCAGAACCGGAACCTGTTCTTCTCCATGCTGGTATTGATTATACTGGTAGGAAGATTCAACGAACGGATAATTCCAACCAGACCAAAGAGAGTAAGCAGGTAATAGTAGTTCACATAAGCTTCGCCAAAAAGTCCCATAATCTGGTAGCTGAATCCCATAGTAACTAAAGAGGCAATCGTGACGGGCACGGTCGCCCATCGCGACAGCAATGCAAACGCTCCCCTGAATGCCTTTTCATCGTCAGCTACAAGCAGGTGCGAAAAAGTCGGCAAGAGCGAAGGTTTGATCAGGATCGGGACTCGTTCAATAAAGGCATTCACACTCAAAACCGCCTGATATATCCCCAACCCGGCGACATCCTGAATGGAGAGCACGGCTATGCGGTCTATATTGCCATAAAGAAAGGCGAAAACGGTAGAGGTCATCGCTACGCCGGAAAAGGCCCAGAAACCGGAAGGCAAAAACCAGCCAAAGCGCATGCTCAATCTTTTTTCACGGCTTATGCCAACCACACAAATGATTATGGCCGCTAAATATCCCACAAGGAAGCCGCCCAGTATGCACGACATACCGTATTCCACTAAAAATTCCGGATTAAATATAAAAAGCCCGCCCACTACCGGCAGCAGCACAAAACGAGTCATTTTACGAGCGATTGCCGTTATTTTGATCAGCATCAAACCGGCGGCGGCATTGGCAAACGTCTCTGCGCTAACAATCACAATCGTCAACATTACAAACCAGCTGTAATTACGCATGTCGAACTCGCGCTGAAGTAAGAACTCCAAAATATCAGGGAATATCCTGAATAATCCCAGCATGAGCGTCATAAATACAAATAAAATAACAAAATAAGAGAAGAGGAAACGTCCCCTATCTTCTGAACTGGATATTTTGGGCAAAAAGACCGATAATACGGGTTGCCCACCATAAACTATAAAAGTAGTGATTACTCCAACAAGTATCTGTATAAGTGCATAAATCCCCAGGGCCGAAGCATCAATTCGGCCCAGCATGAGGGCAATTAAAAAAGAAGCGGGCATACTTATTCCGCTCATCACCACGAGCCACTTGGCCCCGGAGATGCTGCGCTTTTTTATTTCACTCTTGCTGAGGGAATCTGTGATATGATTGTTCTCGCTCATTTTTTCAGGCTGCTTATCACCCTTTTGTATATTTGACGCAGGCAGCCGTAAAAGGCAACGGGATAGAAGGAAAATGTAGCCCTGGCACTTTTTTTTCTGTATAGATAAAATCCCCAGCTTCGCGGTGGCCACCACGAAAATATCTGAACGCTCTTCGGGCTGTCACGGTAAATGAACCGCTTATTTATCACCACTTCGGTCGCATCACACCGGCATTCAGCAAGGCGTCCCGAATGGTTGATAATGCACGTCAAATATTCAAACCACTGTGCGTTCCAGTTCGTGGAGGCCGCAATGTCTTCCCAAACAATGCCTCCGCCTCGGCGCTTACGTCGTCCGGTATTGTTTTTACCGAAAAATCCAGGAACAGAGCCATTGGAGTACGTACGATTCAGGATTGCGTGAACAGTATCTTCCGGAAACCACTTTGAGCCAATCAGATCCCGCACCTCATAAAGACCTCGAAGCGTCATTCCGGAACCGGCTATAAACTGTGGATTTTTTTCAATTCGCCCATTGCATGCTGTATGATAGAAAAGTCGCGTTTCGGGATCACGCATTGCCAGCAGATAATCACTCTGAGCTTTTATCATATCCAAATAGCGTTCATCCCCGGTGGCATCATAAAGAGCTCGAAAACCCCGCAGGGAAAGACCGTTGTAAATAGTAACATAATTGTCAGGATTCCATCGGGATGGTGTGAATTGATAAGAGAATCCCCCTGGTGCCATCCATTCAGAGGCGAGGTCTTCCGAAACATTAACATGCCCGTGCAAAATTTCCCGATTAACCTTTTGTGTATGCGCCCAGCGCTCTTTCAACCAGTCACCAACTTTCAGTGCGTAAGCCCGGAAAATATCATCTTGGGTGTTATTATAAATGGCAAGCAAGGCCTCGGCAGCCATAGTATTAAAATTTACTACAAAACGATCTTCATGTGGACTCAAATAGTCATATTCCGCAAATTTAAAAGCACCTTCTTTTCCTACCCATAATACCCCGATCCAATAACGGCGGGCATGATCAGCACAAAGTGCATGATATTCCTCCCGGCGCGCATCATCAACTACATCAGAAATGGAAAGAAGAGCACAGACTCCAAGAGCACAACTTACCAGCGACTGAAAACGGTCATCTTCATGACCGGTGTATTGCAGTCTGCCCGTTTCCGGGTCGTAGCGGCCGGCCAGGCAATCAGCAGCACGGAGCATGCGTTTACGCCAGCGTTCATCAGAACTTTTACGACACAAATTTCCGTATCCCCGAATAATCGCCGATTGCGTCCATGCAGTGTCATGAACGCGGCGCATCCGTTTTGCTTCCGTGCGATGTACCACAAAACCGTTATAAGCTCCATTTACATCCCGCCAGGTTTCCAGCCAGCCTATGAGCGATTCAAGAGCCCTGGCGATTTTTCTCTGTTCTATCATATAATCTGCATTCTTATTAATATTTTAATTGTAATTTTTTGCTTTTTTGCAAATTTTTTCTTGCTCTGATAACTATCGGCCCTTTCAACTTGATATTATAGCCTAATGCATAAACCTTAAAATTTTTCCGATTCATTCGGAGTATGATTAAGGGAGCCTATTGCTTCCATCAGAATTTGAGCTTCAGCAGCTCCTGTATTGGGTGAACCACCGTTTTCTATACAATTTGCAAAATCATGAAACTGGGCG
>PUNP01000744.1 GCA_003551785.1 Candidatus Brocadiaceae bacterium
AAGGACACCCGAAACCGTGTTACTGATTTCCATGCGCTCCGGCATACGTTCATAACCAACCTGGCCCGGTCCGGCGTCCATCCCAAGACGGCGCAGACCCTTGCACGCCACAGCACGATGGAACTGACCATGCAGGTTTATACTCTCGTTGCGCTGGATACTAAAGAGGAGGCGGTCAATCAACTGCCCCAATTTGTTTCTCGAAAGAATGATAAAAATGCAGAATAAAGATATGATTCCGGAAATTGCAAAGCATACCCATATTTGTATAATGAGGATGCACTGTCACTATCGAATATGAAAAACTCCCAGGCACCACAATGAGAATAAAAAAGCTGTTTACAGAAAAAGAGCGAGAAGTGATTCGGGAAAGACGCCAAAATTTAATACAAGAAGAAAGACGTAGATTGCAGGAAGAGCTTGTAGAAAATTTTAAACACAGGTCAAGAGTAAAAGAGTTTTTCTGGCAATATATACACGAAATACCATTACAGATTTTAAGAAGTAAATATTCCGGTGAAAAATTGAAAATCGCATGTCAAACGACAACTTAAAATACCTACTGACGACAACTATTTTTCCCGATCGGGAAAAATAGTGTAAAGTGTGGGGAACTTAACGTTAATTGAGGTTCCCCGCATGACAGCAGACCAACAAGTCAGGAGGTTAAAGGAGATGGACAGCAAAGGCATGGCGAAGGAAAAAGCGGCAGCGAAGGCAGGGATGGATCCAAAAACGGCCCGGAAGTATCGAGCCACAAAAAAGCTTCCCAGTGAGATGAAAAAACCGCATACCTGGCAGAAGCGCGAGGATCCATTCAAAGACGTTTGGTGGTGGTGCAAGGAACGTCTGGAGATTGACTCCACTCTTTATGCAAAGACGCTTTTTGATGCACTTCAGCGCCGTTATCCCGGAGAGTTCCAGAACGGACAGCTTCGGACACTTCAGAGAAGGGTCAAGGCGTGGAGGGCGACTGAGGGGCCGGCTAAGGAAGTTTACTTTCCGCAAAAACATGAGCCGGGTGACCTCGGTGCTTCGGATTTCACTTATACCGATACATTTGGAGTGACGATTCAGGGGCAACCGTTTGAGCACCTGCTCTACCACTTCACGCTGACATACTCGAACTGGGAGTGGGCGGTCATTTGCCACAGCGAGAGTCTGGAAGCATTGAGTGAAGGTCTCCAGGAATCACTCTGGCAGCTTGGAGGCGTGCCGGCCAGGCACCGCACGGACCAGATGAGCGCAGCAGTCAATCATCTGGGGGGCAGAAAAGGTGAGTTTACAGCGCGCTACAAGGCTCTGATGTCGCATTACGGCCTACGTATGCAAAAAACACAGCCCGACAGCCCTCACGAAAACGGTGACATAGAAAAACGCAACGGGGATTTCAAACGTCGGATAGTTCAGGCGCTGAAGCTTCGCGCAAGCAGAGATTTTGAAAGTGTGAAAGCTTATGAGAAATTTCTGCACGAAGAGCTCAACCGTGTCAACAAAGGGCGAAGCGAACGGCTCAGCGAAGAACAGAAACTGCTGCGCAGGCTCCCGCTAAAGAGGCTTTCTTCGGTTAAGCAATACCGTGGCGTTCCGGTCAGTAAAGGCAGTACCATCCGCGTTGACCACAACATCTATTCAGTGCCGAGCCGCTTAAGGGGGGAAAAGGTCGATGTACGCCAGCACAGCAACCGGCTTGACATATTTTATGGCAGCAGGAAGGTCTATACGGTACGGAGGCTTCACGGACGGGGCAAGGTGAGTATAAATTATCGTCATGTAATTGACTCACTGGTTCGTAAGCCCGGCGCATTCCCGCAGTATCGTTATCAGGCGGAGCTTTTCCCCACCAGCCGCTTCCGTATGGCCTGGGATGAACTGAAGGATCGGCATAGCGAGAGGCAAGCCTCAAAGCGGTATCTTGAGATACTGTACATGGCTGCCAGAGAGAGCGAGGTGGGAGTCGACTGGGCGCTGATGCAGATCCTGGGCTCGGGCGAAGCCGTTTCGGTTGAAGCCGTAAAGCAACACCTGGCAAGGTTCACCGAACCGGAAGCCGCGCCGGATGTCACTGTGGATGATCCTGATCTCTCCGCCTTCGATCAGCTGCTTACAGCAGCGGCGGGAGCGTGCTCATGAGCAAAAACGAAGACATCAGAGATTCACTCAGCAGCAGCTTCAAGGAGCTTCGTCTGCCTGTGTTCCGTTCCTGTTGGGAAGAGACGGCAGAGATGGCGGAAAAAGAAGAGCTGGCATACGAAGAGTTTTTGTGGGAGCTTACGGCAAAAGAACTCAGTCGAAGACGCACGGGACGTATAGAGCGGGAGCTTAACCGATCCCGTCTCCCGCTGGAAAAAAACTTTGATACATTCGCCCTTGATCGTCTTCCACCGCCCCTCAGGCGTATGGTTAAGACTCTTTCTCTGGGAGATTTTGTAGGACGCTGTGAAAATGTGCTGGCCTTCGGACCACCAGGAAGTGGCAAGACGCACCTGTTGTGTGCAATCGGACAGCATCTGATACGCCAAAGCGAAGGCTGGAACAGAGTGTTCTTCTGTCCCTGCTCATACCTTGTAGAACGACTTCTGGGGGCCCAGAAAAGGCTGGAGATGGAAGAAGAACTAAGAAGGCTCTCCCGCTACGATGTGGTCATTATCGACGACCTCGGTTACGTGCAGCAAAGCAGAGAAGAAATGGAAGTGCTCTTCACCTTCCTGGCTCAGCGTTACGAGAGAGGCAGCGTCATGATCACAAGCAACCTGCCGTTTTCCAAGTGGGAAAATATCTTCAAAGACCCTATGACCACGGCGGCGGCCATAGACCGGCTCGTGCATCACAGCGTGATCCTTGAACTGAACGTAACAAGTTACAGGCTGGAAGAATCTAAGAAAAAAAAGAACCAAAAAAAGAATAAAGACATGGGGGCTCTGCCCCCAAACCCCCGGAATTTAACGCTTTGGGGATCATGTGGGGTTGCATAAGGCAAAGGCCTCAAATAGGAAGGGCCGCCCCCGAAGAGACGGCCCAACCCCACATGATGTCATGTCGGCGCTCGGGTTGCTTTCCAGCAAGAGCCCTATCCTCCGACATGAACATATCTATCATAACAACAAATCAAAAAACTACAAAACAAAAGAGAAAAAAAAGATTTTTACTGCGTAAAAAAGGGAATTTTGGTTGTCGCTGAACGGGAATTTAGGTTGTCGTTTGACAGTCTCCGAAATCCTGTTCCGGAACTTGACCCGAAAAGTTGGACCAGGGGGGTATGTGGATTGTAGCTTTTAGGAAAGTTACAATACACTACTTTTTTGCAGGAGGTTACCCTCAATGTCCAAGCGATATTCAGCTGAAGTCAAGTCTCGAATTGTTTTGGAGATTCTCCAATCGGAGCGAGGAATTGCATCTATTGCCCGTGAATATGATGTTCATCCTAATACTGTTCGCAACTGGGAGAACCAGTTCAAGGCCAACGCCGAAGAAGTGTTCAGCAAGGATGAAACGATCAAGAACTTAAAGCAGGAAAACCGAGAACTTCAGCAATTATTGGGAAAGAAGGAACGAGAGATCGCTTTGTTGAAAAATTTTTTAGGATAGACCAGTTAAGTACGGCTGAGAAGGTAAGAAGGGTTCGGAACAACTGGAGAGATCACGGGCTAAATGTAACTCTGTCGGTGCTGGAGCTGCCCAAATCGACCTGGTATTACCAAGAGAAAGAAAAGAAGGGTTTTGAAGAAAAGTATGAGTCAATCAAACCGTTCGTTGAAAAGATAATACGAGAACATCCTGAGTATGGTCGTCCTCGAATTACCCGTGAATTGGCGGAAGTCTACGGCCTTGGGATCAACCACAAGGTGGTTGGAAAGCTCCTTAGTCGCTGGGATCTTGTGCTGCTGAGAGCAGCCCGTGGAACCGAACCAAGCCCGGTGGAGAGGGCCATCAAGGAAGCTGGAAGCAATGCAAATCTGGTAAAAAGGAAACTTCAGGAAGGCGAGGTGATCGATTTGTTTGATGTGATGTATACGGATTTTACGGTTCTCGAATATGCCAATGGACATCGAACCGCAATGTTGATGCCGATAATCGGCCATATTTCGAAGATGCTTTTCGGGTGGGCGCTAGGAGCCCAACGTCATCGTAGTGTAGCCTGTCGGGCTTGGGAACAAGCCAAGAGAACGTTTGAGAGACTGGGTGTTGATTGCGTTGGTATGATTATGCATCATGATCAGGATTCGGTGTATAAATCGGACCTATGGGTAAACCAGCTTCTCCTTGAAGATGGTGTGCGATTATCTTATTCTACGAATGGTGCTAAAGGAAACACATACATGGAATCGTTTAACGGTCATTTTAAAGGTCCGATTCAATCGATTCTAAATGAGGCTGAGACAATAGAGGAGGTGGAAAGAGTGGTAGGTAATCGAGCCGATGATTGGAACAATGACCGCCGTCATTCAAGCCTTGGACAAATGGCTCCAATGGCGTATATTGAGAAAGAAAGGAACGACGGTTAAATTAAATAATCGAATTTTGCCCCCACGTGGGGGCAACAAAAACCACAACACCCCCTGGTACAAATGTTCGGGACAACCTCCACCAGTACCCTTCTTTGACTTTACCCATATTTAATAAT
>PUNP01000324.1 GCA_003551785.1 Candidatus Brocadiaceae bacterium
AAAAACTCAAAACTATGAAAAAAACAAAAGCAGGACTGCTGAAAGGATATCAGTCCTACTTTTAATTTTCTCCCAAGAGAGTGTGATTTTGAAAATATCATTTTGAAGGCTCCTCAGGTACCTCAAAATCTTGTATAAGGGAGTTTTTGCCTTTTTCTATGTGTAATTCAGAGGTATTTTTCTTTTTTGGAAGGAGGTTTAAAATGAGAATAGAAAAACCAAGAGGAGTTAATATAAAAGAAGAGTGGGAGAAGCATAAAAAATCTTCTAAAAAGAAGAAAAACACTTCAGATAATAAAAACCCCAAAATCAGATTTTTGAAAGAACTTGATGGATACAAAAAAGGAGAAGAGAATGAAGATTTTGAAATAATTGATGGAAAAAAACCAACAAGCAATTCTGGACAAAATTCTGATGATATTAGCATATTAGATTTTTTTGATGAAGCTGGGCTTGAAGAAAAATCAGATGGTACTTACAGAGCCGAATGTCCAAGTCATAAATCTGATAGTGGCAACCCACCTCCTTTTATTATATTCCCAGACAATAATGGATGGTTTTGTCAATCTTCAAAAAAACATGGAGGGATGTTGGAATTATATGCAATGCAACAAGGATTAATAGCATGTAAAGATTGTTTAGGAAGTGGTGAAAAGGGTTATGTTCTTGAGGGGGATATATTGACAGAAGTTTTAGATTTGCTTTTGGAAAAATTACCAAAACAAAAATACGAATCTCTACTAAAAACATTAGGTTTCAGAAAAAGTATTAAATTACCAAATGATGGGAAATTAATATCTGAATTTGCTGCCCAAATAGCTAAAGAAATAAAAGATAAGTATAGATTGTTTTACAGGAGTGAAACACAACAAGTTGTTGAGGTATCAAAAATAAAACATCCTTCTGGCGAATATGAATTTAAAGGATTTATGCCGATTAATTGTAAAAGATTCATAACTCATGTCGAAAGATATTTCAAACCCTGGAAATATGTTTATATGAAAAATGGGAAGAAAAAATCTGTTGTTAGATCTATGACACAAAATACAGCGGGTGTTGCTTTAGAATCTGACGATTTCATAAAGCGAATACCTGTTGTTTCAAGAATATTTACAATTCAACAACCTATAATTTACAATAATCAGCTTACATTCCCAAAAAAAGGATATGATGAAAGGTTCGGCTCTTGGTTATCCCAAGACACGCCTTACATTTCAAATCCACAAATGAGTTTGGATGAAGCAAAGAAAATAATAAAATATATCTTTAAAGAGTTTTGTTTTCAAACAAAACAAGATGAGACAAACGCTGTCGCCGCATTATTAACACCTTTTTTGAGAGGTTTATACCCAAATTTTAATACAAGAGCACCAATATTTATTTATGAAGCAAATAGAGAGAGGGCTGGAAAAGATTATTGCGCTGGTATAACCGGAATACTTTATGAAGGAGGCCCCATTGAAGACCCACCGATAAGCACCGGTGTTGAAAGCCGAAATTCTAATGAAGAGTTGAGGAAAAAAATATTAGGAAATTTTATTGCCGGTAGAAAAAGAATGCATTTCTCAAATAACAAGGGAAATTTAGATAATGCTATATTAGAATCTCTAATTACGAACCCAAATTTCACCGATAGAATGTTGGGGGGTAATAAAATTGTTTCTTTTCCTAATGAAGTTGATTTGTCTGCAAGTGGTAATTTAGGTATAACAATGACTGGTGATTTAATTAACAGGTCAATTTTTATTAAATTGTTTTTAGATATTGAAGATCCAAACCAAAGACGATTTAAAAATCCGAATTTACATAAATGGGTTAGAGAAAACAGAGATAAAATTTTATCCGCTCTATATGCTCTTGTTCGAAATTGGGTTGAAAAAGGATGCATAGCAGGTTCAAAACCATTTGCGAGCTTCCCAGAATGGGCAGAAATTTGTGGTGGGATAATGGAATCTGCAGAATTCAGCAATCCATGTGTAAAAAATGAAGATATGGGTGTTGCAATAAATCCGGAAGAATCAGATATGAAGGCTTTATTTGAATTGTGTTTAAAGGAATTCCATGAAGAATTTGTGAAAAGAAAGCAGATTGTTGATTTTATTAGTAATAAAGATGAAGATATATTTTCTAATTTTGATTTTTTCCAAAGGTCCGACCAAACAAGATTTGGTAAGATTTTTAGTAAATATGTTGGTAGAATACTATCCGATATTAAGCTAATATGTGATGATAGGAATAAAAGGTCTTCAAGAAGGAAGTATAAATTTGTGAAACAAAAGTCCGAATATGAATCTGAGGGTGGAAAAAACAACAAATCAAAGTGTGAAAATGGGCAAAATACCAAATCTGGGGGTGAAAATAAGCAAAAAGTGGTAACGTTGGCTACGTGTGGCAACGTTTCGCTACCATCTCCTCATCTCCTATACTCGCGCGCGCGCGTATATAGGAAATCACTAGACTATGGCAGAACGTTACCAAATGTTACCAACGTTACCACCCCCCCTCATAAAAGCCAAGATAAGAACAAATCAGATAGAAAAACACAGTTCTATGAAGCACCAGAAACTCAACAAATAAAACCAAATCATACAAAGAAAGATATTTTAGAGTATATCAAAAATAATCCTGGTGTTACATCTAAAAAAATATATGATAAGTTCGGGGTTGGTTCTCTCAAATTCAAATCAGAATTGATAGAAGAAGGAAAAATTAAACAACAAGGAGAAAAATTAAAATGTGTAAAGAATTAAAGGGTAAATCTGTTTTGGTTTATGATATAGAAACAGATAGTTTGGAAACTGATGAAGCAAACTTAAAGTGGTTTGGAGCTTATTCTTATAAAAATGATGAGTATTACGTGCTTGACTACACACAAAAAGAAGACATATTGCGTTTATTATCTCAACATAAAGTTTATGTTGGTTTCAATAATGAAGAGTTTGATAATCCCATTTTAGAAAGAATGGATGATACTATTAATTTTACATATTCACCAATCGCGGATTTATATAAAATATCTAAAAGAAGATTAAAGCAAATGAGAATTGAATTGAAGAACCACAAACTCAAAACAATAGTTAAGGAATTAAATTTAGATGATGATGGAAAGGGAGATATAGATTATAATATTTTCAAAAAAGATTTGTGGTCAAAAAAAGAGAGGGAAGAAATAAAATCTTATTTGATAAAAGATGTGGAGATAACAAAGAAGTTGTTTGAATGGTATTTTAATCTATTTTACCCAGTTAGGGAATTGTTGAGCAAAAAAGATAGGGATAATTTTCAAGAAGTAAGAGCATCTCCATCATCTTTAGCATACAGAGCAATTTTGAGTCACGCTGGAGTAAAATATGAATTTTCAGATTATAATAATAAAAAGAAAAAAAGAATGGGATATTTAGGAGGTCACCACATTGAAGCAAGAAGAAAAAAAGCAAAAGGAAACATATTATCCATAGATTTTTCTTCTCAATATCCTCATGCTATTGTTATGTATAATCTGTTATCAAGAGATGATGAGAATGGCGAATCAAATTTTAACATTAAACTGGAAGGAAAATATAATGTCAAGAAACAAGGATACATAGAACAATCTCTTATGGATTTGTTACAAAAAAGATTAGAGGCGAAAGAAGAAGGAGATATAAAACGAGACAAAAGTTTTAAGTTGTGTTGTAATAGTTTTTCTGGAGCTTTAGGAAATGAAAGTTTCAAAACAATTTATGATCCTGTTGCGGCGGGGGATATGACTTATATTGGCAGAACATGGTTGAAGTTATTGGCACAAATGTTAGAACAAAATGGATGTTATATCTTATATGGTTTTACAGATGGTCTATATTGTTTGGTGCCACCACATCTATCTACAGAAGAAGTTATGCATTCGGTTAAGAAGTTGAAAAATTGGTTAAATAGAAATGCTCCATTCCCACAACCAACATTTGATATAGATTTGGATGGTGAATACAAATTTATGTGGTTTGTTGCTAAAAATATTTATTTGTGGGTTGATAAGGATGATAATGTGGGTTACAAATCAACTCTGTTAAATAAAACAACCCCCAAGATAATAATGAGAGTTTTTAATGAATATATGGCTCCAAAAATAAAGAAGGAGTTGGATGTTAATTTTACTGACAGTGAATTAATAAAACAAATAAGGGAAAGATTAAAGGGAGATATAACGTTAGCCACAAGTGAGTATAATGTCAGAAAGAAAGAAAATTATGATGTTAAAACTTCTTTATATTACCAAATTTCCACAAGATATGGTTCTGGGAAACACATGTTAATTCCAAATAATGCTGGTGTTGGTGTTGGGAGAGGTAAAGGCTCGAAGAAAAAAAGAGGTGTTAGGTATTGCACAGTTGAGGAATTTAAAAAAAATAATTTGGAAATTAAAGATGTCGATATTTCAAAACTTATCAAACATTTAGATGAGTTTTATTCTGAAAAAAACAAGGACACAAATCTTGATGCTTACATTAAAGCACATTCTACACATTATACTTACGAGGTGCCTTATCAATTGAAAGGAGGTGTGAACTAAAGAAAATGGAAGTAAAAACAATACACAAAGACTATTGTGAATATGGAAAT
>PUNP01000220.1 GCA_003551785.1 Candidatus Brocadiaceae bacterium
CTACCTAACCTCGCCCCGCTGGGGCGAAAACAGAGACATTGCCCCGGACGGGGCAATGTACGGTAGCCTCGGGTTTCAACCCGCGGTGATGATTCACACGTATTTTTGCGCCCTGAAAGAGCGCGGTAGATCGATGCGTATTGGCCATTGTGCGCTTTTCGGCCACGCCCCTGGGGGGCGGTGGCCGAAAAGATGCAACATAAGCCGTATAGTCGGGCAAGGTGCTTGTCATACGTATTATACGCATCCCTGCGTACGCTTTGGACAGGCAAGATGCCTGTCATACATTCTGCCTGCACCTTTTCGGCCGTACCTCTGGAATATAAATGCTACTATTGATTTTCTAAGAAATTTCGGATAGAATTATCGGGATACGTTAGAAAATGGCTCTCCGTTATCTTTGCGGATGTCGAGATTGTGCTAACGAATCGTAATCAGTTAATAGTAAAAGGAGATCTCAGTTGCTGGTTGCTTGATATGTTGCAGTTGTCTTTTTTCTACCAGAAACTGGAAAAAAGCAACTCTGCTCACGCTGATCTTTAATACCTAAGCCTTTCTGATCATTAAAACATCCGTAAAGTTGAAGGATCGCCAAAGAGAAAAAGAAGTCTTGCAACTATCATTAGGTAAGCTTTTTATTGAGCACGGATGACAAATGTAAAGCAACAAAAGTGCATTAATTGTCGAATTTACTTTTCCCACCCTGTCGTGGTTTGACTTAACCGTAAGTTTGCGGTAAACTACTTGAATCAGGCAGGGTTTGGATAAAAAGTATCGTCTCATCCGGTTCTTGGTTTACCATTTCGCGATTGAATCGTTAAGGGGAAATATAATCATGCAAAAATTTAAAAATGGTTCGCTATGTTTAATGATTGTGCTTATCTGCATAACTGTTTTCTTGCCCAATACAGTAACAGCAAGTGGAGATGGCGACACAATCATTATCACCCGTGAGTTTATCTCAACTGACGCAGATTCAGACAAAAAATCGTATAAAGTTACCGTAGATATTTACACGGAAAGCTTAGTTCAGAGTTTAAAAACACACAGCGCCACGTTTGAAGCATTTGAAAATTTGAGAACCGGCTTGCGGCGATTAGAAGTCACATACGACCGTGAAAGAGATATGCAACGAGATTTCCCGGATGATGAAACGAACTTTACTTTAACTTTCAGGGATCAGGACGATTACGTCTTCAACTATAAACCATCCGGGAAACCGGATGATCATGTTGTGATTTTAGCTCCGTCCCACGGGGATAATACAACGCTTACTCCCCCGTTCATCTGGAAAGAGCCGGCAGACGTAGAGGAGGGAAACAAGTTACTCGTAAAAGCCGGACTGGAAAGTGATTTTGTGACTGACATTTTTGAATACCCATTCCCCATCCAACATACTTTTGAAAGTTATTCTTTTACACCCGATGATGACAATTCTTTTTTCAGTATCGGTTTGCTTGATGAACGAATAGACGATAGTGGTGGGCTGAGGATCATAAAACGCGATGCTTACATGAACCGCGTTGTCTTCACACCCAGGGAGGAGTATCAACTCAAATACGTATATGAGGAGTCTCGCGGTTCTGTTATTCCCGCAGCTACATATGACATTGTCACTCATATTGTAAGTCAAGCAGATGATATTGATGGAAGCGGATATTACATTTTGAATAGTCAGGAGACTGCCGCCAAGGTTGACATGGAAAGCCCCGGCATTATTGCGCAGTACAACGCTGCGGAGGTTGAATGGGAGTTGTATAAAGAGCCAGAACATAACGATACCACCCTAATAGACGGTCAATGGTATGCTTTCTCAGAACATGAATTGAAGTGGAATGAAGTCCAGGAAAGAGATTTCCGTAATCAAGAGCTGATAAAAACACAAAAAGGTAAAAAAGTGACCGTTGAGGAACAGGACGGTTACAAATTTTTAGGATGGTTCTGCTCCGGCACTGATGAAAAATTATCAGCTGATCAAATGCATAAATATCAAGAGAAAATCAGTGCCCACACAACCATCGAAGCGCGATTTTCACCGATACTGAACACCGATATAGTTAAAGATAAAGATGGGCTGATCCCAAAAGATATCTACAAGCTCACAGACTCCATTATAATAAACGAAGACGGATTCAGGCTAAAAGCGGTTGAAGGAGAAAGATTGGAGGCGATCATTGATGCCGACGGCATGGAGGAGCCTGCCATCATCGTCAACGCCGATAATGTTTCTGTAAAAGGCTTGACATTGGAGAATTATACCGATACAGCTATCCAGGTGAACGGAAATAATGTCGTCATTATCGACAATGTCGTTGACGGAATAGGGGCGGATGGCGAGCCCGGTGCGGGTACTGTGGGGGTGGATATCACCGCCGATGCTCATGGTGCTTTGGTTGTGGGCAACGAAATATGTGCTAATCACCACGGGTTCAGAGTCCACAGCAACGCTGAGAGTGTAAGGATAAACAATAATGACATCCATAATAATTATCACGGGATAAAGAATGCGGCGCTGACTCAAAACATTTCCGTCAGACATAATATTTTTGATAAGAATTACCTTGCCGTTTATACTGAGAATCTCCTCTATGCTCAGTATAACTGGTGGGGACATAAGTCCGGCCCGGACAGCGCATCCAGCAGTGAGTCGTACGAGGGCGATGTCGATTACAAACCGTGGATTGCCGATGCCTTTGCCATGGTCGATTACGACAATCCTGAGAAGTCCCTGGGTGGGATTAAACTTACTGTTGAAACTGAAAATTACGGTTTTGCATCTTTAAGCGAAATAATAGGTGGGAAGCAATATGCCCCCCCTATTGAGTTCTTAACAGATGGGGTTTTCTTCAATCTTCAGGTCGATAATAAGGAGAATATTGAATCTGTTGAACTGACAATCAGGCACGACGGTGACAGTTTTGAAGTTCCCTATTACCGAAATGATAATGGCTGGGCTGAGTTCCCGGTGTGGGAGCTTGATGAAGATGGATATATTATTATTGACATGGATAGAGACTTTATCGCCGCGCATTTCAGTTCTCTGGATTTTGCAATTGACTTTGATCCTCCCGAGCAGGAAATCGAAGAACCGGACGACGATAGAAGCAGCCGGGAGTGGTATGAATGCTTTATAGCAACCGCTGCATACGGCTCCCCTATGGCAGAGGAAATCAGCTCATTAAGGGCTTTTCGTGATGATTACCTGATGCAGACGGATATCGGTAACAAGTCGGTGGATTTCTATTATTCAGTGAGTCCGGGATTAGCTCATATTATTTCCGAAAATGACTCATTAAGAGCTACAGTCCGAAAAGCCCTGAACCCATTTGTGCGGTTCTGTGATTCGTTAAATAATAATGAAAAGTGAATTGTTTTATTACAACCAACTTACCACTTCATTACGTTTTTTCCAGTTTCTCAATTAACTTTACTTCAGGTGTACACTATGGCTGAACAGAATATGATGAGACGTATTTCAGGCGTTCGATGCAGGTTTTGTCGTGAAAACAGGAAAGTCGATTACAAGGAACTTGCCCAACTTTCCAAATTGCTTTCCAGCGAGGGAAGAATTTATAGCCGGAAACGTTCAGGGAATTGTGCATTCCATCAACGTGAAGTCGAGAATGCTATCAAGAAAGCGCGCTTCATGGCGCTTCTCCCGTACTGCTGATAGTCTGTTTCAAACTCCCTATTACTTACTAAATAGCTCCCAAGCGGAAGCTTACTTCAGATTTTACTTACCACTCAGAATTTACAATGAACAAAATAAGCAAGTACCCTGAGATACCGGCTGATGGGAAAAAAATTGAATATACTGACGGAAACCTTTGCGTTCCTGATAATCCTGTTATTCCCTTTATCGAGGGTGATGGTATCGGGCCCGACATATGGAAAGCCACACGTAAAGTAATTGATTCGGCTGTTGATAAGGCTTTTTCCGGCTCGAGAAAAATAATATGGACCGAGATATACGCTGCTGAGAAGGCAATGGAACTTTTCGATGAATGGGTTCCTGAAGAAACCATTCAGGCTATTCGCGATTTCCATGTTGCTATCAAAGGTCCCCTTACTACCCCCGTTGGCGAAGGCAGCCGCAGCGCCAATGTATATTTAAGGCAGGCTTTAGACACCTATGCCTGTGTACGTCCAGTTTTTTGGATTCCTACCGTCCCCTGCCCTGTTAAACATCCCGAGAAACTCGATGTCGTCATATTCCGTGAAAACACCGAGGATGTCTACGCAGGCGTCGAGTTCAAACCGAACTCCCCGGAGTCCGACAAACTCCATGCTTTCCTGCGCGATGAGCTCGATTCAAGTGTCCGAAAAGGGTCCGGAATAGGTGTTAAACCCATCAGTGAGTTCGGCACGAAACGTCTTATGCGTAAGGCTATTGAGTTTGCGATTGAACGCGGACGCCAGAGCGTAACTATCATGCATAAAGGCAACATAATGAAATTCACCGAAGGAGCGTTCAAAAACTGGTGTTTTGAACTTGCTGCCGAAGAGTTTGGCGATATTACTATCAGTGAAGATGAGATGTGGGAAAAATTCGATGGGAAGCTCCCAGCGGGCAAAATACTGGTTAAAGACAGGATAG
>PUNP01000875.1 GCA_003551785.1 Candidatus Brocadiaceae bacterium
GCCCCGAATGGGGCAAAGTACGGTAGCCTCGGGTTTCAACCCGAGGTGATGATTCACACGTATTTTTGCGCCCTGAAAGGGCGCGGTAGATCGTAGCATATTGGCTATTGTGCGCTTTTCGTCCAAGCTCCCCGCGGTCCATTCCATTTGTGCTTAGTTGCATATCAAAGGATAATCTTTGGTTGTTTCTTTTTTTTACCGCAGAGAGCGCAAAGATGTCAGTCACCGTCCACCGACGTCGCTTCACTTTCATCAACCTCTAAAATACTGTTCTGAGCGGGACGCAGCACATGCTCGGTAATCGGAGGATACGCTAAAAAACTTAAAAGTAAACAAAAAACGGAAAAGAGCACTATGGGTATGGCCAATGGCAGCGGTGCCTCATTAAAACAGCCTCGCTTTCCTTCATACTCTCCATTTTGTTCACAATTTTGCAAGCGTTTATTATCTTTTGAACACCCATTCATGACAATGTTTATTTTTCGAGCGACAAAGTAGAACCTCAAGAAAGCTATCATTACCAAAATCACTGCTGTAGCAGCAAATAAAGCAGTCAGATAATATCCAGCAGCTATAATAGAAGTGATTATCATGGCCTTGCTGAAAAAGCCGCTGAAAGGAGGAACACCGGCACTGTTCAAAGCCCCAGCCAGCCAGCCAAAGGCTGTAAGTTTACCACAAATAATAATATTAGTTCTCTCATCTGCGGAATTATGCAGAACTAATCCATGATTGAAAAACAGTAGCGAATTAGATAATGAATGACTGACTAAATGAAAAACTCCGCCCGTTAAAGCCAAAGCGGAAACAAAACCATTATAATTACTGAAGAAGACTATACAGCCAAAGCCGAAACCGCACAAGGCAAAACCCGTCTGAGAAATGGAGTTATAGGAAAGGAAGCGTTTATAATCCTTTTGAAATAAACACATTGCAGCCCCGCCTATAGCCGAAAAAAGCCCCATAAACAGCAAAATCCAACCCAAATGAACAGAGGCTCCATATACCGCAAAAATCGTCCTGATTATTGCATAGACACCTATCACCTGGGTCAATGCACCGGCGAGCATTGACGACACCGGTAATGCAGCAGCCTGAAGTGCATTCGGCTGCCATATATGCATGGGCATCAATGCCGCTTTGAAACCATAGCCCAGTAACATCAATAAAGCGGCAATAAATGCCACTGAAGCCCCAAACAATAGCGGCCCCTCGACAGCTATTTTTTCTGCCAGGTGATCAATGTTAACCGTTCCATGAATAGAGTATAGAAGTGCGATCCCTAAGAGCGTAGCCACTGAAGCTATGGCGCCGAGGATAGCATATTTCAAAGCTGCCTTCAGTTCTTTAACACTGCAGCCGAATCCAACCAGAACATAAGAAGCAATAACGGCAACTTCAACGTATACATACCGATTAAATATATCCCCACTAAGCAAAGTACCGTTCATTCCCGCCAACATCAGCAGTGAAAGGGCGTAAAAGTGCCGCCGGCTGGTATAAGATTCCATAAAGCGCACAGAATACAAAATGGCGGCAGCCATGACAATAGCAGTTACTATCATTAACAAACTGCTGAAACCGTCAATTTTCAGGTTGATGCCGAGTGGAGGCATCCATCCGCCTATGTGATATTCGCCTTCATAACCAAAAAGCAGGCAGGCAGATACCAAAACACCGATGCATGAAATAAGTGCAAGTGTGCTGGACAATCGGTGATATTTAGCAGGAAGGAGAGCCAGGAGGAAGCCGGCTCCAAGGGGTATAGCAACCAATAATGGTAAAAGGGGACTCATTCAGTATGATGTTTGTCTTTATTGAGTATTTTTCGGATGTCGTATGTGCCATACACATGATAAATCCTCAAAGCCATGGTCACCATAAGCGCCATAACCCCCAGACCAATAACAATGGAAGTAAGAACCATCGCTTGCGGAAGAGGATCAACAGCTCTTTGCGCGAAGCTGACAGTATCGGTAAATTGGTGGGTCATTATCGGTGCAACTCCATTGTATCTATATCCTATGAGCACGAGAAAAACGTTAGCTGCATACTCCATAATCGAGATGGATATGATAATTTTTATCACATTTCTCTGGCTCAATATCCCGAAAATCCCAACTAAGAGCAAAACAGAGCATAATAAATAGAGCATGGAAACACCTCAGACAATAACACTTGTGGTCCTTTCCACTAACGATTATCAAAAACCTGACGCAGTATAACATCCGCAGAAGCATCTTTACCCGTTTGCTTAACAGCCTTCTCAACCTCTTTTCGGGCAGCAGAGGGGCTTGAGCCGAGTTCAACCAATGCCTTCACGGCATCCGGTGATAGTGATGCGCACTGTTTAGCACCCTCGGAATCATAGACAAAATCTTCAATTTTATCTTTCAATTCAAGGATCATCAGCTCCGCTGTCTTCTTACCAACTCCTTTTACCATAGAAGCCAGGGCATCCGTATCCTCATTAGCAACCAACTGCTTAAAGCTATCGACACTGCAGCTGCTCAGCACCTGAAGCGCAACATTGGGGCCTACCTTATTAACCCCTAATAATAGCAGAAAAAGCTCGCGTTCGGGTTCGGTAGCAAACCCGAAAAGCTTAAGTTGGTCCTCCCGCACATAAAGGTAAGCAAAAAAATGAACCTGAGATTCGATTTCGGGAAGCGCGCTGTAAGTGGACAGCGGAAGGTGTAACCCGAGCCCAATCCCCCCTACTTTTACAATGGCGAGGGTCGGTTCTTTAAACACTAACTTTCCTTCAACGGTTTTAATCATATACGTACCTTGCCTACATAAATTCTACACCATTGTCCGCCAGAACGCTCTTGACTTCATCAATTTCCGCTTCTTCCAATTCACACTCCGCTTCAAGTTCATTTTCGGAATATTTAGCCAAATCTCCCAAAGTAGCAATGCCGAGTCCTTTCAAAGTACCGATAAGTTCATCGGAAAAACCGGCATCTTCAATTTCAGTATCAAGGCCTGCGGTATTTTGCTCTTCTTGTTCTGCATTTTCGCCTTGAACGAGTTGAGCGGGTTCATCTGCAAGAGATTTCCCATGCTCGGCAAGGATATTTTTCAATTCCTGCAAGCTTGAATCCCCGAAATTATTGAAAGCCATCAATTGCCCTTCAGTAACTTCGGTAAGATCACCAACTGTCTCGACTTGCAGTTCATCCAGTACATGGCGGCATCGGGCACTCAAATTAAAGCTGTCGATACGTTTATCCATAACCAGATCATGCTCTCTGAAGATCAACCCCATATCCTCTTCAACGGCCATATGCAAACCGGCATCGGCATCCTTCAGATAGAGCCTTGCTCTTTTATGAGCGGGGTCTACCGCAAGCACTCTTTCATAACACTCGATAGCTTTTTCATACTCTTGATGATCTTCATAGAGAACTCCTAAATTCATTAAAGCGCCTAAAGAGGCGGGTTGGAGCGAAGCGCATTTATTATACATATCTATCGCCTTTTCATCCTCACCGTCCAGATCAAAATTAAACGCGAGTCGGAACAGCGAATTCTGATGATTTTCATCAATAGCTACTGCTTTCTCAAACATATCCACCGCCTCGCTGTGTTGACCCTGTGTTTCGAGTATACGTCCTTTACAGTAAAGCCAGTCCGGTGATTCTCCATGCGTATCTTCATACCTGTCACAGATTTTCTCCGCCTCTTCATCTTGCCTTAAAACACATAAGACATCAATACGGAACCTATCGGTATTGAAGTCATCATCCCCTGATCGACCATTATCCAGGGCTTCAAGCGCACCTTCGAAATCATGCAGTTTTGCTAACACTCTACCGAGAAAATGGGATGCCTCCTTCCTGTCTTTAACTTCGCTCAGGACATCTGCAGCTCGCTGATACTCTCCCTGGGCGTAAGCAAAAATACCGGTTTTTTCTTTCAGTTCATTTGCCGCTTCACCTTCAGCATCCCCGATTTTGTCTCTCATTTCGTGTAAAATATCATGTGCACTGTCAATGCTTCGAAAAGAATCATAGATTTCGCTTATCAGTGCATCATAATTATTTCTACCCAATCCGCCTTCAACCGTCTTTTCAAGCTGCTGTTTTACAGTAAGTTCAGACATAATCATACCATTAAAAATGTAATGTAATGTTATCGCTGCACACCTATCGAACGCATTTAAAATCAAGGCTCAACGAAATTATCATCGCTAAGCCGTTACTTTGAACTCGATTTGTATTTTTATGTACAATGTAAGTTGTAACAGCTTATCATAAGTGAAATAATTTGTCAACCTTAAAAGAATAAGGAATAAAATGCCACAGATAAGATTGAATGATAATATTAAGTCAGATACCCGCCATGCACTTTTTTTCATTGCCGGCCCCTGTGTTATAGAATCGGAAAGTTCATGTATTGAAATCGCCGATTTTTTAAAAAAAACTTGCCTTGAACTTAATGTCGACCTCATTTTCAAAGCTTCTTTTGATAAAGCCAACCGGACAAGTTTACATTCCTTCCGAGGCCCCGGATTGGAAAAAGGACTGGAAATATTGAAGAGGGTAAAAGAACGTGTTAAGGTGCCCGTATTAACAGACATTCATCTGCC
>PUNP01000040.1 GCA_003551785.1 Candidatus Brocadiaceae bacterium
GGCCTTACAAAATGATCCCCCATGGGGCTTGCCCCCGTGGAAGAAATGACTGCCTGCTTGGTACTGCGGTCAAGACAGTAACGCTACCAGCCTTTGATTTTTGATATTTAGGATGATGTACGGAATCTAATCGCATAAAAAAAGCTGTCCTCTGCCTCTGAAACACAAAATCAAGTGGAAAGGACCACTACACCCAACCGTTTGAAAATCGGCAATTTGTGTGTTATACTGTATACTGTAAGTACGTAAGTCTTCAATAATGCATCTGTGACAAATGAACGGGGAGAAAATGAGTGCTGACGAGGAATACAAGCTCGATAATGCTATAATTGCCGCTCACCAGATTAAATCGCCCGTAGGCTCGCTTCAAACGATACTTCAAACCCTCCTGGGCGGTTTTGCGGGAGAAATGCCCCCCCGGCAGAAACAAATGCTGGAAGGCGCAGAAAGGAAATGTGAAGAAGCGCTCAACACTATCCAGGGGCTGCTTTCGCTCAATGAAGTGAAAAAATCTGCATCTAAAACCGAAGAAGTTAAAGACCTTGTACCCGTCATCTATAATTTGCAAAGCAGACTCGCTGATGCCGCCGATGAAAAAAGCATTTCTTTCCGTTTCGATCAAAACGCCTCCCAGGCATTTGTCGCCCTCCCCTCCCATCTATTAAAAGAAGCTCTGGATGCTTTGTTAGATAATGCCATTAAATACACACCCGAGGGTGGTGAAGTGGTAATCAGCCTTGATGTCTCCGACGAAAAAGAGGAAACTATTGTAAAAGTAACTGACTCCGGTATCGGTATACCTGATGAAGAATACGATCAGCTCTTCAATCCGTTTTTTCGTGCTTCTAACGCCAAAAAAATGGAACCGTCCGGGACAGGGCTGGGCTTGGCGTTTGTTAAAGCCGTAGTACGAGCGGCTGGAGGTTCTGTGTCAGCACAAAAATCGGAACAAGGCGGGACGGAGTTTTCTATTTCCCTTCCCCGCAAGCCCGCCCCCAAACAGGCTCAAAATACTCATAAGGCTGAACCTTCCATGCGGGTAGTCGTTATCGGGGGAGTCGCCGCCGGCCCTAAAATAGCCGCAAAAGTCAAAAGGAGCGACCCCCATGCAGAGGTTACCATCATCGAGAAAGGGCGCATCCTTTCCTACGCCGGGTGCGGGCTGCCGTTCTACATCTCCGGCGTCGTCGATAACCAAAATGAACTCCTCTCCACACCGGAAGGTACACTTAAAGGACTCGATTATTTCGAAAAAGTAAAAAACGTCAAAGTTCTTAACCAGACGGAAGCCGTTCAAATAGATCGCGCGAACAAAAAAGTCAAAATTGTGGAACGTATCAGCGGTGCTCAGCATTGGCTCAAATATGACAAACTGGCGCTGGCCACCGGAGCGGAACCTCAATTGCTCGACCTGCCGGGCGCTACATTGGAGAATATTTTCACTTTGCACGGTTTTGAACACGCCGAAGGCGTTAAAGAGCATATGGCTGAAAGGCTTGCCAAAGACGTTATTATTGTTGGCGGCGGCCTGATCGGAGTCGAAATGACCGAATCGCTCGTATCCGCCGGCGCCAGGGTTACGCTGATCGAAATGCAATCCCATATACTCCCCAACCTGCTCGACCCGGATATGTCCGAGCTGGTGCGACGCCATTTCGAAACACAGGGCGTGCGCGTTATGACCGCTACCCGTGTGACCGGTTTCGCAGGCGATGGAAAAGTAGAAACTGTCAAGACAAGTTCCGGAGAATTGCCTGCTAACATGGTTATCATCGGCACCGGTGTCAAGCCTAATGTAAAACTCGCTGAATCCGCAGGACTGAAATTAGGAATTACCGGCGGGATTGAAACAAATACCCGCATGCAGACTTCCGATCCCGACATTTACGCGGCGGGCGATTGCGTGCAAACCAAATGCCTCATTACCGGCGAACCCACGTACCGACCGCTCGGCTCAACGGCGAATAAGCAAGGCAGAGTCGCGGCAGAAAATATCTGCGGGATTGATAGCGAGTTCCCCGGCATTGTTCGCACCAGTATCTGTAAAGTTTTCGATTATACCGTCGCTAATTCCGGTCTCACCGAAGAGCAGGCGAAACAGTACGACTATAAATTGGAGATATCGATCACTCCGGGTGCGGACAGGTCGCATTTCATGCCCTCGGCCAAAACAATAATTGTGAAACTCGTTGCTGATGCCGAATCCGGACGCCTGCTCGGCGTCCAGGCCGTCGGCCCGGGTGAAGTCGCCAAAAGAGTTGATGTGGCCGCCACCGCGCTGACAGCCGGCATGGATATATATAAACTTTCACAGCTTGACCTGTGCTATGCACCCTCTTATTCCGATGCTCTTGATAATATTCATGTCGCTGCCAACGTCCTGAAGAATAAACTCAACGGCTATATGACCGGAATTCACCCAGAAGAAGTACGGGAAAAAATAAAGAGGGGCGAAGATTTCCTGCTGCTTGATGTGCGTTCGCAAAGCGAATTCCACCATGCTTCCATAGAGGGCAGCGTGCATATACCTATAAGCACCTTGCGGGGCAGAATCTCCCAGCTGCCGGTGGATAAAGAAATAATCATCTATTCACGCGTGTCACAGAGCGCTTATGAAGCCGCCGTCATCCTTAAAGCATCCGGTTTCAAAAATACGAAAGTTATGGACGGCGGGATTACGATGTGGAGGTGATTTAAGTCCTTAAAATAATCACATCGACATTTTCTTTTGGCGCTCAGTCGAAAAACTGCGAGACCACTCTCTCGATATCGCACGGCTTTTCTTCACCATCCGGCGAGTTCGGCATCCCAAGCACACGTGTTTCCTTTACCGGGTCTTCCTCCGGGTCACTGGCATGTGCGCGATTATGGAGGATATTCTGACCGTAAACCTCGCGAAGCTCTTTCAGTCGTGTCCGGATGGAACGCATGCTGTCATGACCTGAGTAGAGCAGCGCCATACAATCGGCGTCGGCTTCATCCCCCAGCGGCTCGCCCGTTTCCGGGTCAGCACCGCTCATATAACGAATTAATTCGTTAAACTCCGCCAAAGCATTGACATCCTTGAGTTCTTCGGCTAACTTCACTTTAAACTCTTCTGTCATGCTCAGGTCGTCCAGGTTGTCAAGTAAATAGCTGTAGACTGCCTCAATAACATTTACTTTGACATCGCCCGGCCCGGATTCATGCGGCGGGGCGAAGAGGTATTCAGCCTCTCGGGTAAGTTTCAGAGCTTTTTCAGGCGAAATAGATGAACACTCAACGCCACACTCCTTAGATATGCTGCCCCTTAAAGCGACGGCTTCTTTGACAATTTCTTCGGCCTTTTCCACCACCATGCCCTTTAACTGCGACTGGAATTGGGCTAACTTAGCGCCATAGAACTCCCGAGCCTGCTCGACCGAGAGCCGCATCATTTTCGCCCCGGTTATGAAAAGCCCCAGGCGCGAGAAAAAATCGATAAGATTGCCCGGCAAGGGATTTCTTCGGCAGAAACTCTCCGGTTTTAATATAACCATAGAAGTCTCAAAATCCTCGTCTTCATCCAGCGCGGGGAGGACAAACCCGCCGTCGGAATAAGCGTATTCCCTGAACAATTTGAGGTGCGCTTCGGTCATAGCCGCGGATGTGCCGGTCAGCACGGCCGGTTCAAAAAAGCCCCACCCCTTCTCAGGTCTGCCCAAACCCTGAAGCGCCGGGTAACGTGCCAGAGCGCCCTCTATCCGCGCGCGCGCCGTTTCCAAATCCCGTCCCTCCGCAGGAATAGATATAAAATCGCCGAAAGTGCCGCGCACGTCATCGCCGCGCACACCTTCACGCAGCGGCCCGACCGCATTTTTTATGTCAGACTGGGCATTAGGCCCCTGGAATACCAGCACCATCAGTCGATTGCTGATACCTTTGACATTCGGCCGTCCGAAATTTTCCATCACATACTGTATCAGCAGACGCTGGTATCTAAGCGGCACATCGCGCTCGGCCGGGTCGTAGATCGCATCACAATATTTTGTTAGAAAATCACTGTCCGGATTTGGAGCGTACATCCTGACAGCGCTCAGGTGCACATCAGCCCATAAAAGACGAGCTAAAATGCCGCCAGTGCGGCTCTTATGGAGACTGTACGGGGTCACTAATGCGTAGGCCAACTGATCCTTATTTTTATGCATTGCAGTCATTTTTTCTTCTCTATCTCTATATAGTTGTAAAAGTTTAGTCCTTGATAGCGTAACGCATTACGCACCAGAATGCTCTTATAGCATCCATGAAGCCTATTTTTTTACCGGCCTCATAAGTTCTGCCGTAATACGTTATCGGCACCTCGAAAATCCTCCATCCGCTGCGTGCCAGTTTCTGCGTTATCTCCGGTTCAACCCCGAAACGTTTTTCTTTGAGGCGAATATTGGCTATAACTTCGCGCTTGAAAACTTTGTATCCGGTTTCCATGTCGGAAAAATTTCTGTTACACCAGACATTGGACCACAGGGTAAGCATCCGGTTAGCCACATAATGCCAGAAGTACAGCACTCTGTGCGTATTGCCCAGGAACCGCGAGCCATAGACAACATCGGCTTTACCGGACATAATCGGTTCTAA
>PUNP01000686.1 GCA_003551785.1 Candidatus Brocadiaceae bacterium
AAACAGGCAGGGGAAATGGCGTCTCAAGACCCGGCTTTAAGGCTGGAAGTTAAGCTGCGCCTGGCCAGAGGCTGGGGCAAGCAGGTCGTTGCCAATTATTTGTTTCTCAAGCGCGACTCATAAAAAGGTAGAATGCTATGAATGTCGATGAATATCTCAATTCAGCCGAATTCCGCTCCTTCCTTGATGAAGGCCTGTGCGAAGAAGCCCAAAAAGCCGCTGAAACAATCGCCGGCAAAGTGAAAAATGCCGACCGAAAGGGACGCTGTAAGGTCAAGCGGCATCAGCTTTACTCCATCACTACGGTACTACAGGCAGGAGGCGCCGGAAAGCTTGTCAAATTCGCGCAAAAACAAAAGGACAAGAATACGAAAAAAGAAAATAATACCTTAAAAGAAAATAATACCTTCTGGAGCGAAATATATGATATTGTCAATATGGGGGCTCGGACCGAACTGTCATTGTTCTTGATCGTCGAAAAAGAACTCGAGAAGTTCGGAATGATAAAAAACATTCCTCAAGGACAAGGTAAAAAGGAACAGAACAAGATTAAAAATGAAAATAAAGAAAATGTCAAAAAAGTTATGAATGATAAACTGATGAAAGTTTATTTCGAACACTTTAACTGCCATTTTTTCTACAAAACAAACTCCAATTGAGGGTAAAAGTAATATGAATTATAACGGGTTTGAAAAAAAGGTTGCCATCTCCGCTACCCTGACATTCGATACCGCTTTCCATATCGGCTCGGGGAAAGAGGGCGAACTGGCGGCCGATATGGGCGTGATGAAAGACCATAAGGATAAACCGGTGCTGCCCGGGTCAACCATCAAGGGGTGTTTCAGATCAACCGTTGAAAAATTGGCACATCATTTGAAAAACAAAGAAGGGGATCCCCTTAAAGCATGTATGCTGGATACAAAGTTAAGCGAAGTAAGCTGCGTGTCCGATGAAAATTACAGAAAATCCGTGCTCGATGATTTTCAGAATCTGGACAATGAGCGAGCTAAACTCGATTGGCTTAAGTCCCACACATGCGACGTCTGCCAGCTTTTCGGCTCGCCGGTACAGGCCTCCCGAATATTCTTTACCGACGGAAAACTCAAAGCCGAAAGCGGTTTTCAGGTGCGCGACGGCGTTGTGATTGACCGCGATTCAGGCACCGCACGCGACGGTTTTAAGTTCGATTACGAAGTCGCCGCACGCGATACCGCCTTCGAACTCACAATAGAGACCGAAAATCCCACTACAAAAGACCTGGCGCTCATCGCCGCCGGCATTGCTGAATGGAGGCAAGGCGTTCGTATCGGTGGGTTTACCTCAAGAGGACTCGGACACGCCACACTGAAAACAGATGAAATCAAGGAAGTCGATTTTTCCGTAACTGAGAAGCTTCAAGCTTATCTGCTTGAACGTAAAATGGATACAACCCCAAAGCTGCTTGATGAAGCCCTCGAAAAAGCTCTGAATGGAGAGGTATGATATTATGCTGAAAAAACTGATAAACCATGCCGCAGTTGAATTCACAATCGTCCCTATCGACCCGATGCTTATCAACTCGGGCGTCGCCACAGTAAGCGGCGTTGATATGTCTTTCGTGCAGACTTTCAGGTTAGGCGACAGCTCTGAGCCGTATATCCCCGGCAGTTCCCTCAAAGGCGTAGTGCGCTCATACGGGGAAAAAATATGCCGAAGCCTTAGGGATGATCCGGTCCCCGTGTGTCTGCCATATCTGACACCTGGAAAGGAACAAAGAGGGGAAGAAAAACAGGCCTCCTGCGGACTGAGGATATCGGATTGGAAGAAAAACAATAAAAAAAAGGAGTTGCCGACGGACGAGATCTATAAGGTCTCCTGCCCCGCCTGTCGCACCTTCGGCTCGTTGCAGTTCAGAGGACGCCTGGAAACGTCGGACTGTTACCTGAATGAAGAATCAAGACAACAGAGCGGCTACGGGCTTGAAACCCGGGACGGCGTGGCAATCGACCGGTTGACCGGCGGTGCAGCCGGGGGGGCCAAATTTGACCTTGAAGTTCTGACAAAGGGCTGTTTCAACGCCCGCATAGAGATTAAAAACTTCGAACGCTGGCAGCTCGGCCTGCTCGCGCTTATCCTGCGCGATATGGAACAGGGGCTGGTGCGCATCGGCATGGGGAAGAGCCGAGGGCTGGGACGCTTCAAAACTGAAGTGGAAGACTTCAGCGTGTCTTATTACGGGGCCAAAAACAACCAGCCCAACGGACTTGTAGGACTCGCAGACCGATGTAGCGATGAAGAGGTAAAGGCCTATGGACTGTTCCCTGAAATCGACCCTGGGTCGGTTCTGCCGGAATGCCGCATGGATGGTTTTTTGCGCGGAGTTTATAATATCACCGACGACTGGAAAAAACACCTCCAACCGGGGGTGACAGATCTGGCCGCATATCTCGATGATGTAAAATGGCCCGCTGACATAGATAATTTCACAGCATAACGGGAGGAAATCTATTGGACACTGTACTGCACTCCGGCGACATGAATATCAAAACGCTGGGAGAAATTACACATCAATGGGACATACCCGCCGATGCTCTGGCAATGGTTTTTGACCCCGCTGAATGGCGCTTTTGCCGGGCTGATGAGCTTGAAGACGGTTTTATTGAACGCAGCGAACGCGGCAGGTTTTTTTCACCCCAGGGCGAACTGCGCTGGCGCTCAGTTAATTCCGGCCTCATGCGCACGGTATATCTCGGCGAGAACCCGCCGCAGGGACTGGAAGACTGTTCAAGCAAACTGAATGGTTTACGCCGGGCGGAAAATACACGCCGGTTCCTGCTCTGGGGCGTTCGCACGCCTGGCGAAAACGAATGGATAGAACAGCAAGCTCCGCACAGATTCAGATATCCTTGCGGTGAAAATGAAACGTACACCGGCGGCGGGGAGCGTATTGCGCTCGTCGTCCAGGACTGGGTGGATAATGCCTCAATCCCGCATTTCAGCCGTTATCACAGCCTTGAAATTCAACGGAAGGAGGATAAATAGACCATGCCACAGGGCGAGAAATTCTGGAATCCATACAGGCTTGTGCCGGCCCGTAAAGAAGTCAGCCGTAGCGCGCCTGTAACGCATGAGAGGTATGCAGGACACAGCGGTATAATCTCCTGCACACTTGAAAATTTGACGCCGATCCTGATAAAAAAAAACAATAACACTCCCGATTTTCAAAAACGTAATAACAGGCCCGTTATTCCCGGTTCGTCGCTCAAGGGTATGCTCCGTTCGCTGGCTGAAATCGTCGGAGGCGGTTGTTTTACGATAAGCGATAAGAAAACACGCCCTGATAATGAATTCTCCGCCTGCTCCAGGGTCAGCAGCCTCTGCATAACCTGCCGCATGTTCGGCGCAATGGAAAAAAGCAGCGGCGCCCGGGTGCATACCGGGAAAATCGGTATAGGTGACGCCATAGTTCGCGAAGAAAATCCTGTGCAATGCGAAGAAATCCAGGTTTACCTGGGCAGCCAGGGCATACGTCATGAACCGTTCTACAGGACTCCCGAAACCGGAAAAATGGATAAAAAAAGCAGAAAACTCTACTTCCATCAGCCGCAGCGGCGAGAAAAAGCGCCTGTTTGCAACTCGAAAGATTCGTGGAGTATCCGCCCTTTGACGGCGGGACATCATTTCGATTTTGAGATCCAGTTCACCAATCTGACTGACGATGAACTATCCTTACTGCTTTACGTGATAAACCTTGAAGAACAGGTCAATGTTGAAATCGGCACGGGTGACGACAAGGTGGAGCTGAAAGGCCCGATGCGACATAAGATAGGCTACGGCAAGCCGCTTGGGCTGGGGAGCTGCCGCATAGATATAGACCGTCTTACTTATCTTGCATCACCAAAGCAGCGCCTGTCCACGCTCGATGCAGCGCCTGACCGGAGGTTTGAAGGCGATGAATTGCAGAATGAAATACTGAAGCGCACGAAAGACTATGTCAATAACAATGATACCCTCACCATGCAGTATCTTCGCAAAATGATGGTGTGGGACGAAAGCGACACGAGGGAATTCGGCTACCCGGGCTATCGTTGGTTTAAAGATGACTCAAACAAGGGCCTTCCCCTTAAAAAACTGTAGCCTGCGGCAAACAGAGCAGCTCTCACTACAATCACAGGCCCAACAGGGGCGGGCTTCATCCGTCTGCTTGCCGCGCTGGGCTGCGGCGCAGGCAGGCGGCCCCGGGCTTGCTGATGATACTGAAAGCTGTCGTAAGAAGAGAAACTTGCGATCGCCTGAAACAAGGCGTACAATGCTTGGTGACATAACTGCTGTGGTCTTGCTAAAACAGGTTCTTTGAAATTCTGGCAAAATGTACCCTAACCCCAAAACGGCCAAAAAAGGCGGGGGGTTAGGGAATCTGTAAAGTGCTGCTGGAGAGGAAGATATGAAATTCGACGTTTTTTTGTGGCTCGAATTCTGCTTCGAAAACAGGGGGTTAGTGAAATCGCTGTTTTCGCCCCTTGCAATACAAGGACTTAGCAGGGGTAGGGTCACAACGTATCCCCTGATGAAAAAGGGATTGAGACGTTGGTTCTTCTTTTCGAAGGTCT
>PUNP01000115.1 GCA_003551785.1 Candidatus Brocadiaceae bacterium
ATTCGGTGCTGAGCCGTCGCATCAGTCTCTGATCGGACTTCGCCTGCTCGACAATGATCTCGACGAGCTTTTCGGCATCCATCTCTCGCAGATACCAGCGGATATCATCGAAATCCGTCACTTTGTGGTCGCTTTCGCCTGTTCCGTCGTCCTGCTGCTTCGGCACGTACCCTTCTCCACCAAGTTCGGTGATGCCGTCTTCTATGCACTGGAGTCCGGTGGCCACGCAGTGCTTGCAGAACACGCCGCCGGCGCCCATCGGGCAGGTACAGTCCCCAAATATCCTACCCTGTTCAGCCCACAATTCCACTTGATACCGATGGGTGCCCACCACCTGTGCGAAAACCGTCTGTCCATCCATAGCAAGATCGGAAACCCGGCCTTCCTCGTGGTATCCCACGCCACGCTCCCACGATCCCGCGTCAGTCCGGTTTTGCAATAGTTCTCTTGTAAGCTTCACATTATTCATATTTGCAATTTTCACGCGACCTTGACCACCGGGCGTATTTGGCGAGTTCCAAATTTACTGCGTTCGGGTCGAAGAGGTCGGGATCGAAGCTGCCGCCACACCACGTCAGATACCTTTCGTGCTCCGGATCGTCAGGATCCGATATTGCCTCAAGAAACCATTCATATCCGTCAATGCCGCCTGCGTCTTCCGGCGGACATGCTCCTTCGCCCTCCAGGCACTCCAGCCTGCTCAATATGCCAATCATGCGATAACGTTCATCCGGTGCGCGATGTTTGAACTCTTCTACCTTGATTTCGTGATCCCAACAATCACCGAAGTCGTACCGATACTCGAATTTTTTTCCTTGCTCCGGGAGGACATCGAGGAGCCTGACGCCCAGTTCTTCTTCATCCTTATCCATTGCCTCGGGGTCTTCCCAAAAATATTCGGTGAAACAGTGGTCTCCGATGCGAAACCGATGCAGGTGATAATCTTGCCATCCCATCACGATCTGGATTACATCATGCAACCGATCAAGCGTTAGAGTCGCCGGCACTTCAAAACGCCTCCATATTAGCGGCTGAGCATTTTGGAGGGAGACTTTAAGCTGGAAAATTTTGAGCGACTCGGGATTCCTATTCTTGTTCATTTCGTAGGTCGCCTCCGACAGTTACTCCTATTGTTGTGGATTACTGGTAAAAGGCCTGCTCATGCCCTGGTTTGCCCCGATTAAGCACAAGAAAATCGGAATTAGCAGCACCAGTTGATTGGTAATTCATAATGTTCTCTGGCTTATTCAGAACGGAAGCGTTTCGTCGTCATCAAGATTCGGGTCCTGCGGACACTCCTGACTGGTATTATCCTCGTGACCCCCATCTTGTTTTTCGTCAAAATACTCCCACATCCCATTTTGATGAAGCCAAATGGGATCGGCATTTCTTCGAATAAACTCATCCACATCCAAGCCATCGATTTTCTGCGGTCGCTTTACTCGCTTCTGTTTTCCGTTGATGAAAATAGTTTTATATTCCTTCCGCCGTCGCTTCTTTTCTCTCTTTTCAGCCGAAGTAAGTTTGCGTTTGCCTTTCTTTTTTGTCATAGAGATATCGCAGCTCTAATTTTTATTATCGCCCTCTATAGGGAAAGGGCGAACACGGGTTCTTCCTTCTGTTACACTGATAATAGCTCCTTGTTCCAGAACTTGACCATGCCGATCAATGACAGCCCGCAGATAGTTGTCAACATTAATAGGACTCATATTTCGAAGGCGAAACACAACAACACCAGGCAATTCAGTGCCTCCGGTTGCGACCAATTCTGCGAAGTCCAAATCATGTGTTAGCAGATTACGCCTTTCCCTTAATGCTTTTGCAAGGATATCTTCATCTTGCAGAGTATTCAATCCTTGTTCATGGAGATGAACTGCATCATGCCCAAGATCACGCAACATAGCCACAGTTTTTGGTGATATACCCATATCGGCCAGGAATCTCATGTCGGTATTGGCTCCAGTTCACAGATGTTTTCTTCGGCCAGCCAGGCGCCATAACGCAGCGCTTGATGGATATCTTCTCGTTCCAGATAGGGATATGCCTCAATAATTTCCTCAACATCCATATCATTGGCAACCAGGTTTAGAATCAAGGCTACAGTGACCCTTTGCCCCCTGATACACGCTCGGCCACCTTTGACCCCGGGATCGAAAGTAATGCGATCGAACCCTGGAATTGATTTCATTTCACACTTTCCCATATTTATCTCCTCCAACTTATTTATCACGATAAACACGCGCACAACCCCCTTACTACAGTATAACTTAAATAGAGCAGAAGGCAAAACTAACTGAGAGGTATTGTAAACGGTTTTCCGTATTCTTTGCTCATGTCTATTTCAAATGACAAGCGGTTGTGCTTTTTCAGTCGAAATATTTCAATAAATTCCAAGTAAACACATTGTATCACAAGTAACAACCTGCAGCATATTTTCAGCAACAGCGCCTTGGCGGAGGCGGTTCTCGGTAGACCCGTGGTTTCTCCCACGGGAATTGCTTTAAACATCGAAACCATACGTCCGTAAATCACGCCAAAGATTGCGCTTGCGTTTATGCTCGACCTGCCAGCTCTGCAGAACGGAGAGTGCTACATCGGGTGCTGTTTCGCGTGATGCTGCAAGCCAACCTGCTGCAAGCTCGTAATTGGGGCTCAAGTTTTCCGGCGAAGGAATAAACGATAATATGTTGCGCCGTGTAAACTCCAGCCCGGCAACGGTCAGCTTATTTGTATCTGTTTTTCTCAGCCATTCCTTACGTGACTGACAGTCGTTAAGAGCGCATTCATCGCCCAGCATAGATGCCAGGGCTTTATATTCGGGATGGCTATCCAATGCCAGGAGGTCGGCTACCAGAGTCATTTGCGGCGGCAATAATTCCTCTTTGCTCAGGATATGCATTCTCTTACTATTATCGATTTTTCGCAACCCCTTTTTGGGCATGGTTTTGTCGAGCCAGGACAGCGCCTTCTCGGTGAAAACATCAAATTCTTCTTTCCACCCTGCATCAAGCAACCATGCCGGCCAGTTTGTTTTTTCGGGGATTCTGCTAAAGAAAGGGGAGGCTTGCTGGTATTTCAAAACGTACTCCCGCCAGGCAGAGAAAAGCGTTGAAGTATTTGCCTCCCCAGCTTCCTGAAAAACGCGCTTAACAGCGTTCCAATCGCCGGGATCAGAATGAAGAACCTGATGAATTCTCAGCAGCTCCGCCTGATAGGTCTGCCCTTGTTTATCGGCAAGTTCGGCCCACTGACCGAAAAGTTTGCTGATAGTCGTCTCACTGCTGGTATTTGGATAATAATTGAATATGGGAGTCTTCTGGAGATTGAATTCCAAATCCGATTCTCTACGTGCACCTTTTCGATAATAAGAATTGATGGTCTTATAGCAGAAATCAAGCGCGCGTTCTATATCATCTTCGGCAACAGCTATCTTGACAAGTTCCAGACCTTTCCTCCAATCTTCGTTTACTGACTTCTCAGCTATGGCGATCCTTTTCCTTGGATCAAATTCTTTGGCCAGTTTATAATTGACATTGTGCCAGAGGGTATGGGGCGTTTCGACTTCTTTACTAAATGACTTATCTGAATCGATACGAGCACCGATAGCCTGATAGAATTTATGACGTTTTTCCTCGGGACGCTGCCGAACAAGCACTTTTTGTATGACACTTTCCTCAAATGAAACGCAATGATCGGCATTAATCAATTCAAGGATTTTATCAAGAAACTGTGTTTCCGTCTCTGAATGGAGGTCTAACCAGACGACTGCACATTCTGTGGCGGCTTGGTTAAAAAAGACCCCCTCCTCTGTGTAAATATAATCCGGGTAATATTCTATCATTTCGGTAACAGCCTGGCACATATCCATAAAGAGGTTTTCATCTTCTTGTCCGGTACTGGCCGCACGTTCCAGCATCGGGAGCAATTTTTGGGCACATTCATCGATATCCTCGGCCAATTTATATGGATCAAAACTGGGAGGTTCCCAGTGATACTCCTGAAGGATATATTCCCCTTCTTCATCCCCCACTTCCATAATAATCCCATGTATATCTCCCGCGACACTCCTGAATTCCTGCAAAAACTTGGCGTCTGTGGTTGGGATTTCCTCGGTTTCCTCCACATCTTTAGGAGATACCATGGCGGAGGTGAAAACCTCTGCAATATCGGGTTCAAGTTTCCCAGCGAATCGCCTTCTCTCCTCTTCAGACATCTCGTTGAGAATCTGCATCAACAAATCCGCTATCTGCCCGGACGTCAATCCTTTAATCAATTTCTGCACTCTTTCTTCATCGACGGTTATCATAGTCATTTATCTTAAATAAAAAAGGCTGTTTAACGTCCATCTTCACAACCGTAAATAGCCACATGTCCAAGACATCCTGAACTGTTAAATTTAAACGATTCTATGTTGGGAGCACTCTCGTTGAAAACAAAACAACCAGGCAAGAGGAATTAATTCGTCAATATTGCCCTCTGATTTTCGAGCAAAATATGCCATAATAAAAAAAGCACACTGCAAAAGTGTGCTTTACCATAAAGAATTATATTCGGGTAAATTTAGCTAACCATA
>PUNP01000691.1 GCA_003551785.1 Candidatus Brocadiaceae bacterium
CATCATATTTAAGAAAGACTTTCTGTGATTTTGTTTTTTCCCGTAAAAACTCAATGGCCCGCTCGTATGTTGACGGTTTTTCTTTAACGCCGATCAGCCGGACTACAAGGTTGTTGTCGAGTTCCAGCAGTGATGGACTGAGTACTTCTTTCACTGAAAAAAAATCTTCTCCGTTCCCGCTTTCATTTCCTGAAATCCGGGATCCAAAATGCAGTTTATTCGGGTCGACTTTCTTGTCGAACTTATGTGGATCTTCAAAAATATAGGGGAGTTTTTTAATTTCCTCTTCAGGTCGAATAATAGAATTGTCTTCAACAAAATTGTATTTTGTACCGACCAAATCCTGCTGACGAACATCGAGCTTATCTTTTATTATTGGGATGTAATCAGCATTGATTTCATATCCTGCTGAATTCCGGCCGAGATTACGGGCGGCAAGCGAGGTGGTTCCGCTGCCGAGAAAAGGGTCAAGAACTGTTTCGCCAACAAAAGAAAACATCCTTATTAACCGCGCCGGCAGCTCTTCAGGAAAAACGGCTATATGGCTCTTCTGCTGTGCACCGGGGAATTGCCAGTGTCCTGAGAAATAGGTATTCCAGTCCTTTTTCGGTATTTTTGATTGCTCTTTTTGTTGTTTTGTCGGTTTGGGAGGCTTGCCGAGTTTTTTGAAAAGAAGGATAAATTCATAGTCAATTTTCAATATGCCGTTTCTGGGGTATGGATAGCTGCCCATTATCGTTGCGCCGCCGGTCGTATTGCATGTAGTGACTTTCTGCCAGATCACGGCCCCCATATAGTCAAAACCCAGGATTTCGCAGAATTTGATGATTTCTGTTCTTATGGGAATGACTTTGTATCGTCCGTAATATACGGAGCGGGCGAATTGGTCGCCGATATTTATACATAGTCGGCACCCAGGATGCAGCACTCGATAGCATTCCTTCCAGACAAGATTCAGATTGTTGATATAGCTTTCGTAGCTTTCGTGGAATCCGATCTGTCCGTCGGTGCCGTAATCCTTAAGTTGCCAGTATGGGGGCGAAGTGATAATGAGGCGCACAGATTTATTGGGCAGGGAGGTCATTTTCCGGCTGTCGCCCCGGACTAATTTATGAGATGTTGTCAATGGCATGTTATGTTTAAGCTAATGTGATTTTTTTTGCTGCATGTTCAACTTGCATGTAGTATATTATCATTGGTGAAAAAGGTCAAATGAGGTGAATAATTTCGCAGGGGGGTGGTCAATGTTGTCTTTAGTGTTTGCGTTGTAAACTTGAATTTTGTGAATAACTTTAGTAGCATTTAACAAAAGTTATTTCGTAGACGTTTAAAGATCACTTTTTTAAAAAGAGTTTGTGATGGCTACTGTTAAAGAATTAGTTGATTTGCTCGAAAAAGGGAAGGGTAATGCTCAATTTGGAGACGATTTGGAAGAAGAACTTATGTGAAAGTGGATATAAACACTCTTTTTGTAATGTATTATGCAGTAAAGCGTGCAGACTCATAACCTTTCTGAGAATGGGAGAAGTGTACATGCTCATTGCAACTGAATCACGATTGTATCATATTATCGAAGCTGATAAGAAATTGGCCCCGCAGATTTGGGCGGAAGATGAGGAAATCCTGGCCATAGCCGAAGCGGGGCCGGTGTGTGCTGCAGCAACTGCCAACGGCTGCATCCGTATGTGGCGTAAAGGTATGGAATGGGAGGATGTTGAAACTGATATAGAGGAGAGGATCAGTTCCCTGATGATCGTTGGTGCCGATGTCAACCCCCTGATTATCGGAACCGAACCCCCGCATATCTATCTCCTCAACGCCACCGACGACAGACCGGTCAGGATGGATACGTTCGACCGGCTGGAATGCCGCAAGGATTGGTTCACCCCATGGGGCGGGCCACCGGCCGTGCGGAGTCTCGCCATGGGCGGCGAGAGCACGGTCTATGCCGACATCCATGTGGGAAGTATCATGCGCTCATTTGATCTGGGACTCACCTGGGAACCGGTCAACCCAACACTGCATCAGGACGTCCACCAGGTGAACACCTGCCCCACCGCCCCCGACCGGGTTTACGCGAACACGGCCGATGCGGTCTGGATCAGCCCCGACAGAGGCGATTCGTGGCAGCATCGCCCCTTTCCACACGATGTCGCCTATGGGCGTGCGATAGCCATCCACCCCGAAGAACCCGATTGCGTGCTCGCCTCCGTCAGCAAAGGCCCCCATGGCGATGATGTCCGCGGCTGGCTCTTCCGCTCGGACAACGCCGGCAGGGACTGGACACACGTGACCGACGGTTTCCCGGATTACACGGTAGATAATATCAACACCCACAGGGTAACCTTCGATGCAAGCGGCACGGCCTGGGCTGCCGTCGACAAAAAACTGTATCAGAGCTCCGACCGTGGGAAAAGATGGAAAGTCGTCTGGGAGGCCCCCGCGAAGATAGAAAAGCTGGAAACGTCGGTTTGATCAATCCCCGGGGTTTCCCCTGACATGTCCATGGGAACGGCGGTTTAGCCAAACTTCAATGAATAAATTTTGAGAATCAAAATCATGCAAATAGCCATCGCTTCAGATCATGCCGGATACCGGCTCAAATGCTTTTTATCAGCACACCTGTCCGAACATGGATACACGATGGTCGATTTCGGAACACATTCCGGAGAGCCGGTGGATTATCCTGACTTTATCCGCCCCGCAGCAGCAAGCATTGCGTTTGATGAGTGCCCCCGGGGCATCGCTCTGGGAGGCTCTGGAAACGGAGAGGCGATGGTTGCCAACCGGATAAAAGGAGTGCGCTGCGCCGTATGCTGGAACGAAGAGAGCGCTCGCCTGGCAAGCGCACATAACCATGCCAATATGATAGCCATCGGAGCCCGGCTCGTCGAACAGGAAAAAGCGGCTGAGATCGTTGATGTATGGCTCGATACGGAATTCGATGCTGGGCGTCACGCCCGCAGAATTTCTAAAATAGACAATTTTCAATAATCTCTGATGCAAAATAGGATCTTTTTATGGCAGACAATATCCAAAAGATACGGATTGGAATCGTGGGAGCGGGTGCAAACACACGCGCAAAACATATACCGGGACTCCAGACAATCGAAGGTGTCGAGATTGTCAGTGTATCCAACCGGCGGAAAGAATCATCGGAAAATGTGTCCAGACAGTATGGCATCCCCCGAGTTTATGACTCCTGGGAAGAATTGGTAAACGCTCCCGACAGCGACGCGATTGTTATTGGCACCTGGCCGTATATGCATTGTCCGATAACATTAGCCGCACTGAGCGCGGGAAAACACGTGTTGTGTGAGGCCCGAATGGCCATGGATGCATCCGAGGCCCACTTTATGAGGACGGCGGCACAGAACCATCCCGAGCTGATTACTCAGATCGTTCCCTCGCCCTTAACCCTCCGCTTTGATAACACCGTTCGGCGACTTCTGGCCGAGCGGTTCCTGGGCGATCTGCTGGCTGTTGAAGTGCGTGGGCTGAACGGGCAATTTATCGATCCCCAAGCCCCGATGCACTGGCGGCAGGACGCCCAATTGAGCGGAATCAATGTGATGAGTCTCGGCATTTGGTATGAATCGCTCATGCGATGGATCGGAGAGGCGGCAAATGCGACGGCCAAAGGCAAAATATTTGTCAAAAAACGTCATGACCCGCTCAGCGGATGCGAAAAAGAAGTAAAAATCCCCGACCACCTCGCCGTCAGCGCCGATATGGCATGCGGAGCCCAGGCGTCATTCTTCCTGTCTTCGGTCTGCGGACACGAAGTATCCCAACGGGCCACCCTTTTCGGCACTGAGGGCACAATCCGTATCGATGTCAAGGAAGATGTTCTTTCCGGGGCCGGTCGAGCAGAAAAAGAACTGTCGGAGATGCCTGTTACGGCGCAGGAGGCCGGGGCCTGGCGCGTGGAAGAAGAATTCATAGGTGCCATTCGCGGCACTGAAAAAACTAAATACACGACCTTCCATGACGGGGTAAAATATATGGAATTCACCGAGGCCGTCGCCTTGAGCCTGGAAAGCGGAAAGACGGAAATAGTGCCGCCGCTGATATGAATTTCACCGCTCACAACCGAATGAGCCCTGCTAAGGAAACGGTGTACCCCAGTGACGCGTTTTCGCGAAATAGCTACGGGAAGAGATATCAATTCTTATCCCTTTTCTTTGAAATACTATTGGATGCTTTTAGCAGCAGCATTTGGCGTAATCGTAGCCTTTCGTATAGCCTATGCCCTCGGGTGCCGGCCCGATCAGGCATCGAAATAGAATCGCCCGGCACGGGTATAACTTTTGGGGCTTTCCCTCATCTTTGAGGATGTTGAGGTTGCTCACGTGAACCTTAAACCTCTTTTGCTAAAAAGATATAAGTTTCTCGTTGCATGTTGTAGTTGCTTGTATGTAGCTGGGGCGTTTTGCTTTTACCAGGGGTTTGGCCGAAAAGGCAGCAATGAGCAAATGCCACTATTTCAAGAGCAACCGCGCCCCTGCCGGGGCGCATTTATCTTTTCATCATTTATTACCCCTGGTTAAAACCAGGGGCTACCTAAC
>PUNP01000321.1 GCA_003551785.1 Candidatus Brocadiaceae bacterium
ATTACATGTTTTTTTTGACAACTTTATGCACTTTAAGGTTTGAATATTCGGCCGTCAGGTTAGCCATCTGCCTGAATCCTATCTTCCCGTCTGAAAGCGGTTTTTCGTCATCGATCCAGTCAATGACCTTAAGCTCGTTGATTGTCATCCCGATATGTGGTCCGTATTTGACCACTTGGATGCGGTAGGGGGCCTCAATGTATTCTTTAACCTGTTCCACATTCGGAATGGGATTAGGGCCTGATGCCACCAAATTGTTCCCATGACTTTTTCTTAGGTTCACGGTGTTGAGGTGGGGATTATCCCAGGGGTTGCGGCGGAAATAAGCGACATGATAAGCGTTTATATCGCTTTTATTGTATTCCGGGTAGTCCCCGTTCTTTTTTTCAGCCTCGGGTCAAACAGGCGTACAGTATCTCCATGACGGGCTTCGCCGAGCGACAGACATCCCGGTGACCGTCTTCGTCCTCCCAGTCGAAACGAAGATAAAAGTCGCGGTCAATCGCCAGGGACCACCGGAACCGGCTTTTGACACGGTATTCGAAAATCGTCTGATCGATGAATTTGCGTTTTTTTTCGGGTGGGAAAAAGAGCCATATTTCAGCCGTGAACTCCGGCCTGGTCAGCGGCGGCAGCCAGCGGCTCGCTCCGCCCTTGCCGTTCCACACCGGCACCTCTGTTCCCCACGGAGTTCGCACAAATCTGATTTTAACGCCGGCCAGCGCCGACGGCGTCGGTCCTAAAGCCTGGCCTCTTGTCTTCAGCGTTCCTGTTTCGAGATGGACATCAGCCCGCTGCATCGACCAGAGAGCCATGAACATTCCGGAGCTTTCATAGGCCTCGGTTTGCCAATCCAGGGTTCCTCACAGTTTATTTTCATCTCATTTGTTTTCATCAGTGCCTTCTGCGATTATTAATAAGTCCTCAGTGAACTACGCCTCATTTTTCATTCTTGGGCGCTGAAACCGCCGTTTGCCGTTGCCGGGAACGCGGGCGTCCTCGCCCGCATGCCGTAAGTGCGGACGAGACGTCCGCGTTCCCGGGAGAGACGTGGTTCACTGAGGACTTGCGATTATTGTAAGTGCTCAGGGTATCGGACTATTCCGGGCTAAACCAGAATGCAAAGAGATCGGTATTTTTCAGATAAAAACTTATCCTTACCCTGCGTCCCCGGAGCGCCGCAAGGTCCGAGCCGTTTTCCCAGTGCATCGGGGCCGCCGTGCTGTCTTGACAGAGGGGGATGCTGGTGTTGTCCTGCGGGTCGTCCTCAAGGCGCGCACCGGTTCCGAAACGGAGACGGCGTGAAAATCCGTCGTCGGAGTAAAGATAGCGGTCGCAGAAAATATCTCCCAGGGAATAACCGGGGATCACGCTTCCCGTATCGGCATCACGCAGCTCGGCGCGCAGCTCGCCGCCGGCGGCATCGACATTGACGTAAAGACTGCTACCATCTACCTCTACCGGTTTACTCAGCACATGTGCGGGACGCTCTCCAGCCGACAGAGAGGCGAAACCGTCAATGCGCATCCGCGCCCGGAATATCGCCCCGAGCGGTCCGGGGTTCTTTTTGCTGAGTCCGGACTTTTCGATCACGCTCTGTTTAATGTGGGTGAAGCGTGTGCCCGTATAATAAAACCAGAGTTCATCACCGCTAACCACCGGAGGGTTGGCGTGAATCGCGCCGCAGTCGTAGTTGTCAGTCTCCGAGAATGAAGAAAGCGGAATGAAAGGCTCCCTGCACGGACGCCGCCACGCATATAAATCATCGCTGACGGCGAGAGATGGATAAAGGATTCCGTCCTGATTGCTGCGCAGCCTGGGCGGAGCATCGTCCGGGTGACTGTACCAGTAAAGCCCGGAATGGTTGAAAATGACCGGCAGCGCGAGGTACATGCCATCGTAAGTGAAGACGGGCATATTATAGACGTCGGTATGATACAGCTCCGGCTGATTAATAAGCGGCGAACGCCTGTCCGGGTTTTGCACGGCCTCTCGAATCCGCTCTTTGCCCAGTTCCAGATCTTTTTCATCTGCCTGGAAGACCAGCCTGCGGTCGGACCAGTTAAGAAAATCGCTGCTGACAGAGAGGGAGACGGCGCGGCCGAACTCCGGCACCGGCGAACCCTTGGCCGTGGCGATAAAAAGTCCGTTGATGTTATCTTTGCCCAGCCTGTATTCGTCATTGGACGGCACGGAGCCTGCATCGATTTTTCTCCAGTCCAGGCCGTCCGGCGAGCAGAACGGTATCAAATGCCCGGATATTCTTGTCAGCCCCTTATATCTCTTCGACGGATCGGACTCTTCTTCATCCCGCAGCAGGACAATCCTGTTCTCTTTTCCGCTTCCCTTGAAGCCGAGATTGATGATATTATTCCTCATCTCGCCTTTCCACTGCACACGGTCGAGTTCCGGTCTGTGCCAGTTCAGGCCGTCTTCGGACTCGGCATACAGCGGAAGCATTTCATCTCCACCAATGTACCACATCCGCCATTTTCCTGTTTCATGGGAGAAAACCGGCGGGCTCCAGATATGCAGCCGCTCACCTTCCCACGGCATCACGGGTTCCAGTACCGGGCGGGTATCTTTCACCGGACTGTGAAACTTCCAGTTAATATTCTCATCGATAAGCTGTATATTTCTCCGGTCAATAAACAGATACTTCATCGTTTCAGTCCTCCCTGCGTATAAACAGTAATCTTTATGTTACAATTCGATATGATTTAGTGTTCCGGAACCAGGTCCATAGCGAGCTTGCGGAAATTTTTAACACGGTGAAAAGTGCATGTATCCGCGTCATGCCGATTATTCGCCTGAATACTCGAACGGGCGACGACCAGCAGGTCGTCACCGTCAATGATATGGGCCGGATACATAAACGATTGGGAGAGTCTCCGGGCACGTGCTATGCATCCGGCCGGGAACCAATTCAGGCAGTCCAGACCGTAGAAAAGCATCAGGAACCGGCGATCGTTACCTCCATTGCCATAGGGACTACCGCCACGATGTTCCTCGGGATCCTGAAAATCGAACAAATCCTGCCCATCGACCGCCAGGTTACCTGTCATCCAGAACAGCCCGGTCTGGTCATCCTTTGTCACACAGAATTTGACCTGTCCGCCAGGAATGGGATGATACTGGGTGAAAGAGAGCCGGAGAGTGTCGCCATCATCTTCCAGATCGAAAACCGCCGCCAGATTGGTCGTTGACTGCCTGGGGGGCTTGACCGCCATCAGCACACGTATTCGGCCGCCGACCTCGATAACATTGGGTTCCAGCATTTTCCCGGAGTTCCTACTTCCTTTGGAGCATGGCCAGAGGAAAGAATCCGGCAAACCCGGGAAAGTGATCAGGTTTGAAATTCGCCAGGCGTCCGGATCGAGCGGATCAACCGTCAGGTCACCGCACACGACCCGAGGCCCTCGCAAATTTCCCGGCGTGAGGTCGTCAACCGCCCAGTACAGCTTGCCGTCTCGGCGAACCATCCCGGTTTGGCAGTTCCAGAAATGTCCTCTGGCAATGGTGACCGGTTCGGACCAAGTTTTTCCGGCATCCTCACTGCGCAGCAGATGGAGGTCGTCATTGCGTTTTTCGACGCCTTCGGTGTGGGCGAACAGGTAGATTTTGCCGTCGTGAAGCCAGGGTATGGCCGAGTAATAGGGAACATCACTGACAAGCTCCCATGTATGGCCTCCATCATGGCTGTGCAATATCTGACACACCCAATGTTCGGGCATTTTTATGGGGGCGACAACGACGATCAGTCCGTCCGGCATCTGAACTATTCCGGGGCCGTCAAATCCGCGCGGAGTGCCGTCGGTATTGCGTGAAATAATGGTGTAATCCTGCCCCAAGGGTTCGCCCTCCTGTTCTCTTTGGTTGGAATACGTTCTGTTTTCTCGCATAGTATTTTAGTCCTTGTTTATTTGAGGATTTCAAATCAATTTCCTGTTGCTTTCCCACCTCTTACTTACTTTGCCGTAAACTTTGTCGTAAACCTTGTCGTAAGCCTTGTCGGCTCTTCTATCCACTTCGTATCCCGACTGTTCCTCTCGAACGACATTCCTCTTTTTATCCCAGGATGTTCTTAATCCCACCAGCATCCGCAGAATCTGCGAAAGTTCCTTTTTCTCCGTGTAAACCATCTCCGTGTCGAGCAGTTGTTTTAGGCAAGCAAGATCCAAACACGCAGCACACTCCAGGCTTGAACCAATCGCATAGTTTAAACTTTTCGTCTTCATCCCAGAAAAAGACGCACTCGACATAGCTATGTTTTCAAGAATGCTTCCCGCAGCACGAGAAAAATGATGGACTACAGAGTGTTTGTTGTCCCATTGAGCTGTCCAGACAGAAACTTTGGAATTAAAGAACAATGTTCGCTGATAGACTCGCAATTTCTCGTGATTAAAGGGCATCATCTTTCTCCGATGGGGTTTCGACAAAGCTTACGACAAAGATTACGATAAAGCTTACGACAAGGTATTTTCAATTATCCAGCTAAACGTCATTACTTTTCGTACAGCCGGAACAACCCCTGCGTGCCGTCGTCATCGTGGCCCTGTTCGGAAAG
>PUNP01000829.1 GCA_003551785.1 Candidatus Brocadiaceae bacterium
ACTTTTATTACTTGATATGTTAGCCAGGTTAAAGAGTAAAACACAGAACGAGCCTCTTGCAACCCTGTTACAGCAAACAATACAGGGCAGCGGAATAACAGCCCTTTATTTCAATCATTCCATATTAAACCATGAAAAAAGCACATTAAATATATTCAGCCGGCTTAAGATTCCGACAATCTCTATATCGGCTCAAAAGCCAACTTCATTTAGTCCTGAGGCATACAGTCTCGATCAACTGATCAGTAACAGGGAGATAGCAGCCAGATGACAAGTGCAGATAAAAAAAGTAATAATACAACCCTATTACTAATGGTTTCATCAGGCATGGAACTTTCCTGGTTTCTTGCTTTATTAATACTTTCCATAAACCTGGTTGCAATGCCCCTGTTAATTATGCCCCTGGCAACTACTGTATTCCTACTGTCTACATTGCTTACACTCTATTTGAAAAGGAAGAGCCTTAGAATTGCCTGGCGCCTGGCTATGCACCTTGTCTTATTCTTATTCTCAGCATACTATGCCCTATTTACTGTGAGCGGCTATTATAATAACGCTTACGGTCTGGATGCCTTTAATGCTGTCTTAACAGGCCCTGTAACTATCCGGGAAGGCTTGGCCTGGGCATCAGCTATTGGCCTTATTCTTATCTTCCACCTGGGTGGAGTCAGCCTGGCCAGGCGGGAACTATCCTACCGTAATATAGCAGTCCGGTTTGATTTAGGCATTACTGCTTTTATTCTAGTCTTTATAGTTAAAGGCGCCGTTGCTCTATCTACTCCTTCCATAATGGCATTAACTTATGCCTTTTTCATTTTAGGGCTGCCTGCAATTGCCATGGCGCGAAACCAACAAGCCGACACCAAAGGTGAATATTTTCATAAGTACCGAAAAAGTACTCCAATCCTAACTTTTACGGCCTTTACCCTGATTGTCGGAAGCGCTATTGCGTTGCTTTTTTATCCTTTCCTCCAACAAACTGCAACAACCGGACAGGGGATAGTAGTTCACTACGGAAGACCGGTTGCTGATTTATTTGCCCGAATCATTCTTTTCTTTTATAGCCTTCGGTCTCAGTTAGATACTTCCTCATCTAACGGTATTAAGGATCAGCATAACAATGGAATATATTCACCCGGGAGTGAGCAAACAGGTATAGCAGAACAGCTTCTTTTCTGGACATTAATGCTGGTTGTTGCCGCTGTTACAACAGCTGCCATCTATTATCTTTTCCGATTTCTAATAAAATGGCTGCTATCCGAAAGCAAACCCGGCCAAGACAAGTATTCTCTATCATTACAGTTTAGGCGGTTACTCATACTGCCTTTTAAAGCTTTCCGCGCAATATGGCTGTTTATTGTCGCTCTTGCCAATTTAATGCAATTCCGGAGCAATCGAATCGGTGAAAGTAAACCTGGCCAGATTTTCCAAAATCTATCAGCCTGGGGAGCTAAAAGTGGAAGACCCCGAATTAAGACAGAAACACCACTGGAATATACTGAATCCCTTAAAAAAATATTTCCCGCTCTTGATAGAGAAATAAGTCTTATTGCCGAGACCGTAAACCTGGAGTTATATGGCGGGGCAATTTACGAAGGCGTAGAAAAAATTGAGCTCAGGCAATCTTGGCGAAAATTACACCATCCGGGGTTTTGGCCGGCTCGTTTAAAGTCGCGCCTGCTTAACAGCGATTTTTAATATATCATCGCTACCGGTAAAGGATATATAAAGGTAGTAGCGAAATGCAGCTATTTAGGCAATTGCAATAAATACCTTGGCAGGTAAAGCTATACCAATACTTGTAACCTTGTTCGAGATCTTTGCTTCTATTTTAAATTATGCTTTTTCAACTTATAATCAAGGCTTTGCCTGGTCAGGGAAAGTTTTTTTGCGGCTTCGCTGACATTACCGTGAGTACTTTTAAGGGTGTTGCTAATTATTTCTTGCTCAACAGTATCCAGAGTATCTTTTAAACTAGAATTTTTTGAAGCAGTCATCCGAGCTGCATTTTGTAAACTATCCAGTCCGGCATACTGCAACCTGCTGTTATGAGCTTGCTCAAGAAAAAATTGTGACAGGTGCTTTTTCTTGATCTGCCTGTCCGCATCGATCACATTCATTGCGCTTTCTATAACATGCTCCAACTCCCGCACATTTCCGGGCCAATGATAAGTGTAGAAAAGATCTTTAGTTTCACAATCAATACCTTTTACGCTTTTCCCAAAAGCAGTATTATATTTTTCAATGAAATGGCCGGCCAACACAGAAATATCTTCTTTCCGTTCTTTTAAAGAAGGCAGCTTGATAATAACAACACCGAGACGGTAAAAAAGATCCCTACGCAGCCTGCCCGCTTCCACAGCTTCCAGTGGTCCGATACTTAAAGCACTGACGATTCTTGTATCAATTTTCCGCTCTTCCGATTCACCAACCCGCCTGATCTTTCCCTCTTCAATTGCCCGGAGTAGCTTAGACTGCAAATTTAAATTCATCGAATCAAGTTCGTCCAAAAAAAGAGTTCCACCGGAAGCTTTTTCAAAAAGCCCAATATGATCGAGTGAGCCGGTGAAAGCACCTTTAGCAGTTCCAAACAAAAGTCCTTCAAGAAGATTCTCCGGTATCGCCGCACAGTTTAAAGGAACAAATGAACCTTTTACCTGGCTCATGTTGTGAATACTTTGGATTAGAAGTTCTTTTCCTGTTCCGGTATCACCATAAACCAGGATGGATGAGTTGGTTTGAGCTGCTTTCTTAGCCAGCTCAATGCTCGATTTTAACGATTGGCTTTTCCCAATAATATTATCAAATGTATAGCCTGGCTCTGTATTTACAGATTGACTTCGCTGCTCTGCTTTACTTTTAAATTCAGTCAGCATACTTTTAAATATATTCATATCCTTGGTAACGATCACTGCGCCTACCAACTTATTTCCTGCAAAAATCGGGTGAGCACTGCTAATAGAAGTAACATGTTTACCAGAAATGGTTTCATAGTCCTGGTAAACATTTTTTATTGACTTTTTTTTGCTAAGAACCTGCAGGGTAATACTTGTCTCTTCATTCAAGTTATACACTTCAGTAATGTGCTTGCCAATTACTGCTTCAGCAGCCAGGGTATCCAGGCGAGCATTAGCTTTATTATAAAGAACAAATCTTCCTTTTTCATCAATAATAAAAACGCAGTCATCAATAATATCGAGAAGTTTTTCCGTGGCATCATGAAACTGTGTGCTGGTTAATTCAACCTTATCCATAAAGATTCACCTCAGTCATTTTTAATTAGCTATATTTATGGTAATGCTTACTGCAAATAAAAGCAAGAAATTTTGCTAATCGTCAAATATTTTTGCCTGCCATGCATTGCTTAACAACAGGACTTAAAACCTTATCTAAATGGTCGTAGCAAAATATTTTTCGCTTTAAGCATCCCAAAGTGTTGTAAAGCTGCTATAGAATCGATAAAAATCCCAATTTAAAAGGGCTCAGAGCACTTATTACAAAGTTGGCATTCAAATTGCAATTATAGTAGATAACCATAATTGAAAGGGGAGTGCATTATGAAAATGCAGGATCTTGAAAGAACCAAGGTTATTAAGAATGGAGAAAAAGTAGAGCCAACTTTTTCGAAAGAAGAAATGGATCGACGCAACAACAGCTTGCGCCGCATTATGGAGCAGGAGGGTATTCAGGCTGTCCTGTTTACATCTTACCATAACATTAACTATTTCAGTGACTACCTCTATACAGCTTTCGGCCGCAATTACGGCCTTGTTGTCACTGATGATCAGCATGTTACAATCAGCGCTAATATCGATGGAGGAATGCCCTGGCGTCGCAGCTATGGTGGCAACTTAGTCTACACCGACTGGCAGCGAGACAATTTTTTCTATACGGTCAGACAAATTCTTGAAAAATCTGGTTTAAAAAGCAGCAAACTGGGCATTGAACAAGACCATATGAACATCATGCTTAAAAAACAGATCAAAGATGATTTCCCAGGGTTTGAACTGGTAGATATTTCGCAACATGTTATGAGACAGCGAATGATTAAATCAAAAGAAGAGATAGCCCTGATTAAAAATGGTGCCAAGGTTGCTGATGTTGGCGGCTATGCGGTTGCCGAAGCTGTTGCTGAAGGGGTCCCCGAGTATGAAGTAGCCCTGCACGGAACAGAAGCAATGGTGCGGGAAATTGCCAAGCTGTATCCTCATGCAGAACTGCGTGATACCTGGGTCTGGTTTCAGTCCGGGGTGAATACTGATGGAGCCCATAACTGGGCTACCTCCCGGAAAATCAAAAAAGGTGATATTCTCAGCCTAAATACCTTCCCCATGATCGCCGGTTATTACACTGCACTTGAAAGAACTCTTTTCTGTGAAGAAGTATCTGAAAAACATCTTGAATACTGGAACATTAACGTTGAGGTGCATAAAAAAGGTTTAGAGTTAATTAAACCGGGAGTGAGGTGCATGGATATTTGTGCAGAACTAAATGAAATTTACAGAAAGTATGACCTGCTGCCAAAGCGAACCTTCGGCTAC